>JBDTPJ010000169.1:0-2817 GCA_039932755.1 Betaproteobacteria bacterium | reverse complement strand
TCCTTGCTGCGCGGACGATCCTTGCCGATCGCGTGCATGTCGCGGTAGAACTCGTGAAACGCCGCATGCGGGAGCCACGCCTCGTCGAAATGCAGCGTCTCCACGCTGTTGCCCAACGTCTGCTTCAACATCTCGACGTTGTAGGCGATGCCGTCGTACGTGCTCTGCGTCAGTGTCAGGATGCGCGGCTTCTTGTTCCTGGCCTTGCGTGCAAACGGATTGGCTTCGATTCGCTTCGCAATGTTCTCCGGCTTGAACTCCTCGAGCGGGATCGGGCCGATGATGCCGAGGTGATTGCGCGTCGGCGGCAGGAACACGGGGATTGCACCCGTCATCGTGATCGCGTGCAGCACGGATACGTGGCAGTTGCGATCCACCACCACGATGTCGTCCGGAGCCACGTTGGCATGCCAAACCATCTTGTTGGATGTGGACGTGCCATTGGTCACGAAGAAGCAGTGATCGGCGTTGAAGATGCGCGCCGCGTTGCGCTCGGCCGCGGCCACCGGCCCTGTGTGGTCGAGCAACTGGCCCAGCTCATCCACCGCATTGCACACGTCGGCGCGCAGCATGTTCTCGCCAAAGAACTGGTGGAACATCTGTCCCACCGGGCTCTTGAGAAACGCGACGCCGCCCGAGTGACCCGGGCAGTGCCATGAGTACGAGCCGTCCTGCGCGTAGTCAACCAGTGCGCGAAAGAACGGCGGCGCCAATGAATCAAGATAGGACTTGGTCTCGCGGATGATGTGGCGCGCGACGAACTCCGGCGTGTCCTCGAACATGTGGATGAAGCCGTGCAGTTCGCGCAGGATGTCGTTGGGGATATGTTGCGAGGTGCGCGTCTCGCCGTACAGGTAGATCGGGATCTCGGCGTTCTTGAAGCGGATCTCCTGGATGAACTTGCGCAGGTTGACCATCGCGGGGTCGAGTTCCGGACCCGGCGTGAATTCCTCGTCATCAATGGACAGGATGAATGCCGAGGCGCGCGACTGCTGCTGCGCGAACTGCGACAGGTCGCCGTAGCTCGTCACGCCCAGCACTTCCATGCCTTCGCCCTCGATGGCCTTGGCGAGCGCGCGGATGCCGAGTCCCGACGTGTTCTCGGAACGATAGTCCTCGTCGATGATGACGATGGGAAAGCGAAACTTCATGTGCGACTCCTGCGCCGAACGCGGCCGCGGAAAAGGAAAGCGGGGCGCCCGATCTGGTCTAACCGGAAGCGCCCCCTCAGTGTGCTGACTAGGCCCGGATTGTGCGCCGCTTACGCTGCCATGTGGGAAGGTCGGTGCGCGAAGTGGGCGCCAGGTGGCCTTGGGCTTTGCAATCGCGCAACAACCCGCCCCTCCCGTGGCGCCCCCAGCGTCAGGTATTGGCCACGGTGATCGCGCCGGCCCAGGCAATCAGGCCGATACCCAGCGGCGTGCGCAGGCGTCGTCCCCACGGCAGGTTCTTTTCCGCAGCCATCACGGCGGCGAGCGCCAGCATCCAGCCCAGGTTGCCTGTGCCCACGACGAACATCAGCAGCATCAGCGCCCAGCAGCAACCAACGCAAAACGCGCCATGGTCGAGCCCCAGGCGAAACGCCTCACGGGCTGGCGCGCGGCCATGCCAGCGCGCGGCGATGAATGCGAACGGCGTGTGGCACTGCTCGAGGCAGCGATACTTGAGCGCGCTCCACTGGAATAGCCCGGCGCCGGCCAACATCCCTGCGCCGATCATCCAGCCATTCGCAACGAACCAGCCATTGTTGCCCGCGGCCCAGCGCAGTATCGCGTCAGCCAAATGCGCGAGCAGGCCAAATGTGAGCCACGCGACGATGAAGCCGGCCAGGACCCATGCCAACAGCCGTCCCGCATCCGGCCGGTCGCCCGTGATACGCCGGAAAATGGCGAGCAAGGGGAAGGTCGTCGGCAGCATCATCGCCGCAATCATCAGCATCCATGCCGCCGCGTGCAGTAACGCCGGTACCAACACTTCCCCTTGCGGCAGCGCGCGGCACAGTGCGGCCAATACGCCGGCGTCGCCCCAGCCGCCGTGCTCCAGGTAGCGAGCGTAGGGACTCGCGCTCCACAAAACCAGCGCAGCCCACGCCGCCAGGACCAGCAACACGAGAAACGTCAAGGCCAGCGCGCTGCGCTCACCGTCCTGGGCGCTCGCCGCCGTCACGGATCGGGCGGACATGGGTGCGGTTGCATCCGGAGTCCTCCGAACGCTTCCTCTCGGCCCCGCCGGTCCGATCTAGGAATGAAACACGAACGTGCTCTGCAGCGCGTTGTGTCCCTTGAGGTCGAGGTCGATACCGAGCTTTGCGTTCTTTGAGCGGTAACGCGGCGCCTTGCCCACGAACACGGGGGCGCCCGGGACGGTCGAAAACACGGTGTCCGTCAGCGTCGTCGTCGCGCCGGATGCACTGACATAGGGCTCCAGCTCCGCATACCCCGCGTCACCCAGCTGAATCGTTCCGCGCCCGCCCTCGACGGTGAACGTGATCGGCACCTTTTCCACAGAAACCACTTCCCCGATCAGTTTCACGAGATCCGCCACGGGACCGCCGGCCTTGCCGGTGTACACCCTGAGGATGGCCTCCTCCTGGGCGGGCGTCACGCGCTCGTCGAGATAGACGGCCGCGCGCCAGTTGCCTTGCAAAATATTCCCGGGCACGTGCGCGATCACCGCAACGGTGCGATCGGAAACGTCGACACCATCGATCGTTCCCTTGTCAAAGCGCCAGGCGACGATGGTGTCGCAGGTGCCGAAATCCGGATCCTCGCCGATCCAGCAGGGGCAAAGCACGCGGCAGTTGCAGACTTCGAGCAG
>JBDTPJ010000168.1:0-2848 GCA_039932755.1 Betaproteobacteria bacterium | reverse complement strand
TGCCACCGCGATTTGAGCGACATCGAAGACTCGGTGCAGGACGTGCTGTTGACGGTGCACGCGGTGCGCCATACCTACGATCCGACCCGTCCCTTCGGTCCGTGGCTCGTGGCCATTGCCAATCGCCGCATCACGGATCGTCTGCGACGCCAGGGACGGTCCACAGCGCGGGAAACGCCGTTGACGGACGAGCATGAAACCTTTGCGACTCCCGAAACGAACTACCAGGAGTGGGCGTCTACTGAGCGCGCCCTGCGGGAAGCCATCGAGCGTCTACCAGAGGGCCAGCGGGACGCCATCCGGTTGCTGAAACTGCAAGAGTTGTCACTGAAGGAAGCGGCAATCACATCGGGGATGTCGGTCGCCGCATTGAAAGTGGCGACTCACCGGGCCATGAAGAATCTGCGCAAGATGTTCGTAAAGCTGAGCGACAAAACGTGATCACGACCCCACAATTGATTTCTTTGCTCGCGACGAGCGCCAAGCCGGTACGGCGGCTGCGTCCGCCGCTGCTGCGTGCGACATGCTGGCTGTTATTGGCGACGCTCGTCTTTGCCTTGCTCGCCGTGGGCCATGGCGTACGGCAGGATTTTGCACAGAGGGTCGCCCAGCCGATTTTCGTGATCGGCCTTGCCTCCTCCCTGGTAACCGGTGTCCTGGCTGCGATTGCCGCGTTCTTCATCAGCCTGCCGGATCGATCCCGTGCTTGGGGCCTGCTCCCCGTGCCGGCGTTGCTGGTTTGGGTTTCCACGGTTAGCTATGGCTGTGTGACGCATTGGGTGGACATCGGACCCGACGGAATGCGCATAGGGGAAACGGCGCGCTGTTTCGCGACCTTGATCCTGACCAGCCTGCCGCTGTCGTTGGGACTCTTCCTGATGCTCCGCCACGCGGCGTGGCTGCTACCAACTGCAGTGACGCTAACCGGAGGCTTGGCCGTCGCTGCCATGACGGCATCGGCCTTGTCACTGTTTCATGAATTCGATGCAACGGTCATGGTGCTCATGTGGAATCTCGGGGTTGCGGCGATGATCGTGGGAATCGGTTACGTGCTCGGGCTTCGCGCGCGCGCTGTCTCCTGACCTGGATTGAAGATGAGCGCAACCCATCTGACCGATGTAAGTGCATGCGTCTTTGATGCCTACGGAACCGTGTTCGATTTTGCGGCTGCGGCGCGACGCTGCAATAACGAATTGGGAGATCACGCGGCGAAGTTGACAACCCTTTGGCGTGACAAGCAACTGCAATACACCTGGCTACGCGCAACGCAGGGACGACATGCGGACTTCTGGCAGGTAACCGGTGACGCTCTGGATTTCGCCCTCGAAACCCTGGCGATCGGGCGTCCGGGGCTGCGCGAGCGGCTGATGGAACTCTACCTGACCCTGGAAGCCTTTCCCGAGGTGCCGGAGGTCTTGCGGAAACTGAGAGCTGCGGGCTTGCGGACCGCCATTCTCTCCAATGGAACATCCAAAATGCTCGAAGCCGCGGTGAGGGGCTCCAGCCTGGAAGGATTGTTCGACGCGGTACTGTCGGTGGAGGAGGTCGGGGTCTACAAGCCGCATCCGAAGGTTTACCAACTTGCCGTCGACCGGCTTGGGCTTCCGGCAGGGGCGATAGCCTTCCAGTCATCGAATGCCTGGGACGCGCATGCCGCGTCGGCGTTTGGTATGCGCGTCGTCTGGTGCAATCGCTACAACCAGCGTCGGGAACGGCTGCCTGGCGCCCCTGACTACGAGATCAGGTCATTGGCGGAACTGCCGGCACTACTGGGAATCGGATAACCGATCTCCGGCTTTTGTACATGGCACGCCCAGTCGCAGCGGGGCGGGTTGTCCGTCCCCCGTCGCCGTGCGACACTAGACGGCGCCTTCAACCCCTCGGGACAACCCTGCTATGAGGTACTCCATGATTTCGCGTTCCCTGCTTGCACGCACGCTGGTGTTCGGTTTTGTCGGCGCTGTCGCGGTCGGCGCGGCCCTGGCCCAGGACATCAAGTTCTTCCGCATCGGCACCGGAGGCACCGCCGGCACCTATTATCCGATCGGCGGCCTCATCGCCAACGCCATTTCCAATCCGCCCGGATCGCGCGAATGCGATAAGGGCGGCAGCTGCGGCGCGCCCGGCGTCGTGGCTACCGCGGTCGCTTCAAACGGCTCGGTCGCCAACATCAACGGCATTCAGTCCGGTCAGCTCGAGTCCGGCTTCACTCAATCGGACGTCGCGTACTGGGCGTATACCGGTACCGGTGTCTACGAGGGCAAGCCCAAGGTCGGCGACCTGCGCCTCATCGCCAACTTGTATCCGGAAACGATCCACCTGGTCGCCCGCAAGGGTGCAAACATCAAGAGCGTTGCGGACCTGAAGGGCAAGCGCGTCTCGCTTGATGAGCCGGGCTCCGGCACGCTGGTCGATGCGCGCATCATCCTTGCCGCTTACGGGCTCACGGAAAAGGACATCACGGCTGAATACCTGAAGCCCAACCAGGCGGGCGACAAGATCCGCGACGGTGGCTTGGACGCGTTTTTCTTTGTCGGCGGCTATCCGACCAGCGCAATCTCCGAACTTGCGTCGGCGGGCGGTGGCATCGACCTGGTGCCGGTGACTGGACCCGAAGTCGACAAGATGCTCAAGCAATACGCCTTCTTCGCGGCCGATTCAATTCCGGCCAATACGTACAAGGGTGTTGGTGATGTCAAGACGATCGCCGTCGGCGCGCAATGGGTGACGTCCGCCAAGCAGCCCGAGGCGCTGATCTATGAGATCACGAAGGCCACCTGGAACGACAACACACGCAAGCTGTTGGACTCGGGCCACGCCAAGGGCAAGGCGATCACCAAGGCCAGCG
>JBDTPJ010000167.1:0-2914 GCA_039932755.1 Betaproteobacteria bacterium | reverse complement strand
GTGTTCGGCGCGCGGCAGGATCCCGAGGGCGCGTATGCAGCCGTGATTCCGCGTTGGGTGGACGCGATGCTGCAGGGTTCCCAAGTAGTCATCCATGGCGACGGCGAAACCACGCGCGACTTTTGCTTTGTCGCCAATGTCGTTCAGGCCAATCTTCTGGCGGCGACGACCTTGGAACCCGCTGCGCTCAATGAGATCTACAACGTAGCCGTAGGAGGCAGAATGTCATTGAGTGCGTTGTATTCCACGCTGCGCTCATTGCTGGGAGAACACCGTCCGGGGCTGGACATCGGGCCTCCGCGCCACGAAGATTTTCGTGCGGGCGACGTCAAGCATTCTCAGGCGGACATTTCGAAGGCGCGTCGTCTGCTCGGATATGACCCGGCCTTTGATGTTCGTGCCGGACTGGATCGCGCCCTGCCATGGTATGTCGCGCGATTCCGTGGCCCGACTTCCGCTCATTTGCGGGAAACTTCGAATGTCGTCGGCCAATCCTGACGACCGGAATCGTGGTACCCACCACCACGTCGCATGCTGGATGGCCCTTTCCTCGTGGGCGTTCTGCGCCATGGTCAATGCGGCGGATGTCCCCGTCGCGGCGGAGCGTGCTCTTGTCTCGGCCCCGTCAGAGCTCACTGCGCAAGCGGTTGCCTACGAGCATGGTGAAGGCGTTCCCAAGGACCTCCTGAAGGCTGCCGCACTGTATTGCGAAGCGGCGCGCGACGGCGATCCGGACGCACAGTACGGCCTGGGCTGGATGTTCGCGAATGGCCGCGGCGTTGCGCGCGACGACGCCATCGCAGCATCCTTTTTTGCGTTGGCCGCTTCTGCAGGACACGCTGGCGCGCAGAAGGCACTTGCGTTTGTTGGAGAGGATCGGGGGCTGCTGCCGGGTTGCATGCATCGGCCCGACCCGACACCGCCCCCGGGAAACAATGCGGCGACTGCCGATGTCGATCCCTTCGCCGACCTGCCGGCATGGAAACAGAAAATCGCGGACCAGGTTGCGAAAATCGCTCCCCGGTACGCCATAGATACCCGCCTCGCGCTCGCTGTCATTGCCGTCGAATCGAACTTCGAGCCGACGGCGCGGTCTCCCAAGAATGCGCGGGGGCTGATGCAACTCATCCCCGAGACGGCGGCGAGGTTCAATGTCAAGGACTCGTATGACGTCAGCGACAACGTGCGTGGAGGACTGGCATACCTGCGCTGGCTTCTTGCCTACTACAAAGGCTATGTTGTGCTGGCTGCCGCGGCTTACAACGCCGGGGAGGCGACCGTCGACCGGTACCAGGGCATTCCCCCCTATCTGGAAACCCGGGAATACGTGCGACAGGTGTTACGCTTGTACGGCAATACGCAGCATGCCTACGATCCACGCATCGTGAAGGCGGCATCGTTTCTCCCGGCATCCGACAAACCCGCCCAGGCAAAATAGGCAAATCAAGTGCGTACCAGGCGATCACCTTTCGCAATTCCCGTGTTGCTGGGGAGCCTCGCCTTTGCTTTGCCGCTGTGGCTGATTGCGAGTTCCGCGGCGGGACAGGACCCCATGGCCACCATCGAACGCGTCAAGGGATCGATCGTGGCTGTCGGCACAGTCGAGCGTTCGCGCACACCCCCTTTCGAATTTCGCGGTACCGGCTTTGTCGTGGGCGACGGAACATTCGTCGTGACCAACGCCCATGTGCTGCCCGGCGTGCTCGACTCCACTCGCCTTGAGGTGCTCGGGATACTCATTCCCTCGCCCGATCCGGCCAAGGTGGCGTTCCGGGAGGCCAAGCAGGTGGCCGTGGATCCGGGATCCGACTTGGCGATCCTGAAAATAAGCGGCGCCCCGCTGCCGGCATTGGTCGTCCGGAACTCCGATGGCGTCAAGGAAGGCCAACCGGTCATGTTCACCGGGTTTCCGATCGGAACGGCCATTGGACTCTTTCCGGCAACCCATCGCGGAATGATCTCTGCGATCACGCCAATCGCCATACCAAAATCGCGGTCAGCCGAACTCGATCCCAAGACAATCCGGCGCCTGACTTCGGGTGCGTTTCCCATTTTCCAGCTCGACGCCACGGCCTACCCGGGCAACAGCGGCAGCCCTGTCTTTGACCCGGCAACCGGCGATGTGCTGGGTATCATCAACATGGTGTTCGTAAAGGGGACCAAGGAGTCCGCCCTCTCCCAACCCAGCGGCATCACCTACGCCGTGCCATCGAAGTATTTGCAGGATCTTCTGCAAAAGGCTCGCTGATGTTCGTGCGCGAACGGCGAGCCGCTCGCGCTTCCCGCGCATTCAGTCTTAGCTAAGCGTCGCTTCGCCTTGCCCGACCTGATCTGGTTCAAGGCGCTGCTGAAGGCTCTCGTACTGCCACCCACCGGACCGCTGCTCTTGTCCTTGCTTGGGCTCGCATGGCATCGACGTTTTCCGCGCGGTGGGCGCGCCATGGTGGTGGGTGGCCTATTGATACTGCTCGTCCTGTCGATGCCAGTGGTGGCCACTTTTCTACTCCGGTCAGTCTATTCGGCGCCGCCATTGGATCTCGAGCGTGCCAAGACCGCGCAGGCAATCGTGATCCTGGGGGGAGGCACGCGCCACAATGCGGCGGAGTACGGCGGCGACACTTTGGGACGCCTGACCCTCGAACGGGTGAGGTATGGCGCCCGCGTCGCTCGCCTCACGGGATTGCCGGTTCTCGTGTCAGGCGGTGCGCCCTCGGGCGGCGAAACCGAGGCGAAACTCATGCGGACGGCTTTGGAAGGGGAATTCGGCATCCCGGTACGCTGGGCCGAAGATCGCTCCCGAAATACGCACGAAAATGCGGTCCGCTCGGCGGAAATTCTCAGCGCGGCCGGGATTCAGCGAGTGGTGCTCGTTGGGCATGGCTTTGACATGCCCAGGGCAGCGGCGGAATTCAAG
>JBDTPJ010000166.1:0-2932 GCA_039932755.1 Betaproteobacteria bacterium | reverse complement strand
CCGGAACGCGCGGCAAGCGCTGCGGTATCATCGCTGCTGCCCGAATCGACGACGATTGTCTCCGCCGCGAACGTGGCGGATGCAAGACAAGCGCCAAGTTCGTGCGCGGCATCGCGCGTAATAATCACCAGCGACAGGGGAAGCGGTTCGGACATGCACCGGAAGAGGGCCGCGAAGGATTGCCATCGATTTTACGTGGTTTGCGTCATGCATTCGACGCCTATCCGCATTTTTCGGTCGCCAGCGTGAGCGGTGTCCTCGTCGTGCGACCCAGTTCGTTGGGCGACGTCGTGTACGCGTTGGCCCTCGTGTCCGACGTCGCGCGTCACCGTCCCGGCCTTGCCGTCGATTGGGTTGCCGAGGACAGCTTCGTCGACCTGGTGCGCCTGGACCCGCGGATTCGCCGCGTTGTGCCGCTCTCGCTGCGCCGCTGGCGTCATGCGCCACTCGCAACGGCGACCTGGCGTGACATGGCCGCGTTTCGGCGCGCCATGCGCGAGGAACGCTACGACGCCATCCTCAATTTGCAGGAGCAGGTCAAGGGTGCTGTCGTATCTTGGTTTGCCCACGGCACGCGCCACGGACTCGACCGCGACAACATCAGGGAACCGATCGCAACTCTCGTCGACCATGTACACCATCCCGTTTCGCGCAACCTGCACTTGGTCGATCGTTGCCGGGGCGTCGCCGCCGCCGCGCTGGGATACACCGCCGACGGACCGCCGCGCTGGAACTTTGTCCCGCCTTTGAGCGCCGCTGCGCGGCCGGCAGTGCCCTATGCGCTGGCATTCCACGCGACGAGCCGCGCCGACAAGCAGTGGCCCGAGGCGCAATGGTGTGCACTTGCCACGCATCTGGCACGCGCCGGATTTGTCACGTTGCTTCCATGGGGCAATGCGGAGGAGGAGGCACGCAGTCGCCGCATTGCCAATGGCGCGGAAGGTGTCGTGGTGCCGCCGCGACAGTCATTGCCCGAGTTGGCCACGCTCGCGCGCCACGCCGAAATCGTGGTCGGGGTCGATACGGGGTTGACCCACCTCGCGGCCGCGTTGGGTACGTCGACCGTGTCGATCTTCACGACGACCGATCCGCGCCTGGCCGGCGTGGCCCGCGCCGGCCCCCACGCGCGCGACGCGGGCGGCAATGGCGCGGTGCCTTCGCTGGCCGACATCGTGGACCTCTGCGGGCAGCTCATGCGCCAGGCGCCGCGTTGCTAGCGAACCGGGGAAATTCCTTGGCCCGCTCGTTCTACTCGCTGTTGTGGTACCTGCTGCTGCCCTTTACGCTGGGGAGGCTCTGGTGGCGCGGTCGACGCGAGCCTGGCTATCGCGAACATGTCGGCGAGCGCTACGGCGTGTATGGCGCGGTTGCGCCCGCAGTTGATGGCGAAGTGGTGTGGGTGCATGCGGTATCGCTTGGAGAAACGCGCGCTGCGGCACCCTTGCTCGATCGCATCGCGCGGGCACGTCCGCACGCCAGGATTCTGCTCACCCATATGACCGCGACCGGTCGCGACGCCGGGCACGCCCTCTATGGCGACAAGGTCCAGCAGGCCTGGCTGCCGTATGACGTGCCGTTTGCGGTCGACGCGTTCCTGACGCACTTTCGTCCGCGCTTCGGGCTGTTGATGGAAACGGAGGTCTGGCCCAATCTCGTTGCGGCGTGCCATCGCCGCGACATTCCGCTATACCTCGTCAACGCCCGGCTGTCGGAGCAATCGACCGCCGGCTATGCGCGCTTTTCCGCGTTGACGCGGCCCATGTTCGCGCAACTCGCCGGCGCGGCTGCGCAGACCCCGGGGGATGCTGCCCGGCTGTCTGCGGTGGGCGCACACGACATCGCCGTTACCGGCAATCTGAAATTTGACGTGGCCCTTTCCGCCGAATCCGCCGCGTTGGGTCGCGAATTTCGGTTGCGCTTCGGCGAGTCACGGCCGGTCTTTCTTGCGGCGGCAACGCGCGATGGCGAGGAGTCGCTGCTGCTCGATGCCATGGCGTTCCGGGCACTGCCGGCGCAAACCTTGACGGTCATCGTGCCGCGCCATCCGCAACGATTTGAAAGCGTTGCCGATCTCCTGCGGGCCCGGGGAATTCCCTTCGCGCGCCGAAGCGACAATCAACCCGTGCCTGCCGACATCGCGTTCGTTCTCGGTGATTCACTGGGAGAGATGGGCGGCTACTACGTCGCTGCCGACGTGGCATTCATCGGCGGGAGCCTGAAGCCGCTGGGCGGGCAAAACCTGATCGAGTCGATTGCCGTGGGCACGCCGACGATCGTCGGGATGCACACGTTCAATTTTCGGGAAGCGGCCGACAATGCGGTCGCGGCAGGCGCGGCACTTCGTGTCGCCGATGCCGACGCGCTGATGGCGCAAGCCGGTGCACTGCTTGCCGATCCGGCGCGGCGCCATTCCATGCGCACCGCCGCGCTGGCCTTTCATTCGGCGCATCGTGGCGCCGCCGATCGCCTGTGGGCGTGGCTCGCGCCGCGACTCCCCGAAGAATCAGTTAGCCGTTCAAGCGCCGATTGAGTTCCGCCAGGTCACCCTCGTCGAGCGTGCCGACCGCCGCCTTCAACCGAAGCGTGGCCAGCAGGTAGGTGAAGTAGGCGTTGGCGAGATCGCGTCGCGCCGAGAAGACGTTCTGCTGGACGTTCAATACATCCAGATTGGTCCGGATACCCACTTCCTGGCCGAGCCGGTTCGATTGCAGCGCGACTTCCGCTGATTGCACCGCCTGTTCGTTCGCCTTGACCGATGCCACCGCGCTGTTGACGCCCGAGTAGCCGTCCTGCGCATTGGAAATTGCGGCGCGCCGCGCGGTCTCCAGGTCCTGCCGCGCTTTCTCCTGCAACGAGATCGCTTCCCGCACCCGCGAATTGACGAAGCCGCCGGTGTAGATCGGGATATTGAGCTGCACGCCGATCAGGCCCT
>JBDTPJ010000165.1:0-3106 GCA_039932755.1 Betaproteobacteria bacterium | reverse complement strand
TGGCGCCGCCTTCGGGCTTGCGCTTGACCAACGCCGCAACAACGCCATCGGTGAGTTTGGTCACTTCCTCGCGCACGCGGGCGGAGGCCGCACCCTGACCGCCATTGATGGCCAGGAACGCCTTGGTCATCGCAATGGTGATCTTGGACGGCTCGAAGGCCACCACCGAACCGTTGCGGCGGATGACCTTGTACTGGGAAAAGCGGGGGTCCGAACCGTTGCCGACCGGACTGCCAGGTTCTCCCACAATCAAATCCCGCGGTGGTGCCTGAGCCGGGCTGGACGAGGGAGTGCTGGCAGTTTGCATGAGGTGATTCTCCTGTTCGTTTCTTGTCGTTGTGTCCGGTTCACATGCAATTTCGCGAGGGACGGGCGTTTCGTGGTCATTTGCCTCTCATTTGCCCAATGAGCCCGTCCGGCGCGGGATTCCAAAGGCTTGGCTCAATTGCCGGCTTCGGCCTTGCCCTGTGGCGGGGGCTTGTCCGGAAGGCGCCATCGGAATCTGCTTGTAAATCAGAATCTACTATATCTTGTGTTCAAGTGGCTACTCAACACAAAGCATAGTGGGTCGACCAGGTGGCCGCAAGGTCTTTTTTATGCACCGGAAGGGGGCCCGAAAAGGACAAACAAAACAGCCGTCTGCGGGGATTACGCTGGCATATCCAATGGCAATCCACACGCTATCCACCGTTTTGTCCACATTCTCGCCAGCCGACGAACGGTGTTGGAAACGTTGCAGTTTTACGACAGTCGTTGGCGCTGCACTGCAGCGAAGTCGGTGCGGGCGATGAGCCGCGGCGGCCTGGGTCGCCCCTCAGGCAACCGGCAGCGCAAAGAGCCGGCGGCCGGCGATGGCCACAAGACGATCACCCGCCAGCGGCGCGGCGGATGCGAGGCCCGTGAATCCGCCAAAGGCAGGCAAGATCGCGCGTCGGCGGCCCAGGACAAAGCAGGGCAGGCGCTCTGATTGGTCGCCTGCGCCGTGCACCGTGACGCCAGGATGCACGTGCCCGCACAGCGCGTAGCCGGAACGCGGCGCGACCGGCTGATGACACGCGAGGAAGGGCGCCATCGGATGTGGTTCGGCAACGACGTTGATGCCCCATGTCGCGGGCGGATCGCCCGCGCGGTCATCATGATTGCCACGCACCAGCACGACATCGATGGCCGCGTGCGCGTCGCGCCATGTCCGGAATGCAGCGTCGAGGGCGGCCACGCGTCCCGCGGCCGCGTGCAGGAAGTCGCCCAGTACCACCAGGCGCCGCGCGCCGGTTTGTTTGAGGATCGCCGTCAGGCGGGCCAGGTCCGCCGCGGTGCAGCCACGCGGCAGCGGTACGCCCCCCGCGCGAAAGGTTGCGGCCTTGCCGAGATGCACATCGGCGACGAAAACGATGCGCTCTCGCGGCCAATGCAGCGCCCGCGTGGCAAGCAGTTCGAGCGGCTCACCGGCCAGCGCGGTGGCATGCACGCCGTCGCCGGTAGCGCTCGGCGGCGGCGGCAATGCAAGGTCGAGATCGGAAGTAGAGCGTGTCATGTCGGCAGAATGACCGAAGCGGCGTGATTTGTGCACTACGGTGTAACAGGTCGCCACGGTCGCGGCGCATTCGATCGCTGCCCATTGCGGATTTGAGGGACCACGGTGCACACTTGTCCCACACCAATTCTAACCGCCGGACCGCGGTGCGCCGACTCCCTCCTATCCGAGGACGCGCGTTGCTGATGGCCGTTTACTTCCTCGATGCTGCGTTTCGCCGCCAACCTTTCTTTCCTATTCACCGAAGTGCCGTTCCTCGAGCGGTTTACCGAGGCCGCGCACGCGGGCTTCCGGGCGGTCGAATTCGCGTTTCCCTACGAGTACCAAGCCACGGAACTTGCGGCACGCATCAAGGCGCTGCGGCTCGACGTGGTGCTGTTCAACCTGCCGCCCGGCGATTGGGAGGCGGGCGACCGCGGTCTCGCATCGCTGCCCGGTCGCGAACACGAATTTGCCGCGAGCGTGTCCACGGCACTGCGCTATGCGCAGGCGTTGAAATGCAGCCGGCTGCATGTCATGGCGGGCGTGCTCCCGCAGGATGCGAGTGTGGCGGAACGCACCAAGCGGTTGCGCCTTTTCGTGCGCAACCTGAAGGCGGCGTGCGAGGAGGCCGCGGCGCAGAACGTCACGCTGCTGATCGAACCGATCAATCCGCGCGACATGCCCTATTACCTGCTCAACACGCAGGGCGAAGCGCATGCGATCCGCGAGGAAGTGGGCATGCCCAACTTGCGCGTGCAGATGGACCTCTACCACGCGCAAATCGTCGAAGGCGACCTGACCGAAAAAATCCGGCGCTGGATTCCCCACATCGGTCACTTCCAGATTGCCGGCGTTCCGGCACGCAATGAGCCCGATCAGGGTGAGCTCAACTACCCCTGGTTCTTCAGGCTTCTGGACGAATTGAAATACGACGGCTGGATCGGCTGCGAATACCGCCCGGCGCAAACCACGGCCGCGGGCCTGGGCTGGATGTACAAGCTGATCGACCGCCGTACTCCAGGCGGCACCGGCGCGTAGGATCTCTTCTTCGCGCACGCGCTGGCGGGGGCCCGGCTGCTTAATACAAAAAAAACAATGTCGTTGGGTTCGTGCTCCCGATCAGGTCGAGGGCAAGGTTTCGCTGGAACGATGCCAATCGTTAAAGCGCTACCGACATCCCTCCGTCCATGACGAGCATCTGACCCGTCATGTAGTCGGACGCGTTGGATGCGAGAAATACCGCGAGTCCCGCCAGTTCATCGGGCTGCCCCCAGCGTCCCGCGGGCGTGCGCTTGCATACCCACGCGTTGAACTCCGTGTTGTCGATCAGCGCGCGATTCATCTCGGTGGCGAAGTAGCCCGGCGCAATGGCGTTGACCTGTATGCCCATCGGCGCCAGCTCCACCGCCATGCCGCGCGTCAACTGCCGCACGCCGCCTTTCGCCGCCGTGTAGGGCACCACGGTCGGACGCGCGAGTTCGCTCATCAACGACGCGATATGGATTATCTTGCCGCGCTTTTTCGCGATCATTCCGGGCAGCACGGCCTGCGACACCACGAACGGCGCGGTCAGGTTTGTACTGATGATGT
>JBDTPJ010000164.1:0-3168 GCA_039932755.1 Betaproteobacteria bacterium | reverse complement strand
ATCGACGAGGCGACCAAACGCGCCGCACTCAAGAAGCTCTTCAGCGACCCGTCCTTCAACGTAATGGATGGGCTCGACATCTACGTGGGCGACTACACGCAGGCCGACCCCATGCCCACCGGCATGCTGGAAAAATTGTCCGCGGTCTACGCAATGCTCGACCCAGTCGCGCCGCCTGCGGATGACAACGAAGCCGATCGTGCTTCGGACAAGAACGTCGCGACCCCCAACGCAGATGCCGTGGTGGAATCCGTGCCCATCGCTCCCATCACGCCCGCCGCGCCTGCAACGCAGGCGCTGCCCCTGGGCGACGCTGCCATGCCTGACACCGACGCAGTCAATTCGGCGCCGGATTCGGACGATCCTGCGCCAACGAAACGCCAATGAGTCTCGCGGACAAGAACCTCTTTCTTTGTTCCTGCAACGGAACCATGCCGCTGGACGGCAGGGCGTTGGGAACCGCGCTGTCACTGCAGGCCGTGCCTATCGTGCATTCGACACTTTGCCAACGCGAACTTGCGCGCTTTGAGGCGGAAGTGCAAGGCGATGTCATGGTCGCGTGCACGCAGGAACAGCGTGCCCTGTCGGAGGTGGCGACGGACGGTGGCAAGACCCAGGCGATCCGCTTCGTGAACATTCGCGAAACCGGTGGCTGGTCCGCGGAGGGCAGAGGCGCCACGCCCAAGATCGCCGCCTTGCTGGCGATGGCTGCGCTGCCCGACCCCGAACCCGTGCCGAGTGTCAGCTACGAGTCTGCGGGACAACTCTTGATCATAGGCCCCCTGGACGCGGCGTTGCATTGGGCGGATGCACTTAAAGGAAGCCTCGACGTCGCGGTGCTGGCGACGGCAAACACGTGCGGTGGTCCCCACGCAAGCGAACTACCTCCGGAGCGGACCTTTCCTGTCTATTCCGGCGAGATCACGGCGCTTGAGGGCTGGCTTGGCGCATTCACCATCGAATGGCGGCAGGTCAACCCAATCGATCTGGACGTCTGCACGCGTTGCAATGCCTGCATTCGCGCCTGTCCCGAAAACGCGATCGACTGGAGTTACCAGATTGACCTCAATCGCTGCCGTGACCACCGTCAATGTGTCACCGCATGCGGCGCTGTCGGCGCGATCGATTTCGACCGCAAGGATGTGCGGCGTACCGAACGCTTTGACATTGTCCTGGATCTTCATGCGACGCCGTGGCTCAAGCTGCACCAGCCGCCCCAGGGCTACTTCTCGCCCGGCGGCGATGGCGTGGCGCAAGCCAAGGCGGCGGTCGAAATCGCCACCTTGACCGGGGAATTCGAGAAGCCCAAATTCTTCAACTACAAGGCATCAATTTGCGCGCATAGCCGGTCGAAAAAGACCGGTTGTACGCAATGCATCGACGTCTGCTCGGCAGCGGCTATTCGCTCCGACGGTGACAAGATCTTCGTGGAGCCGCACCTGTGCGTGGGCTGTGGTGCCTGCACGAGCGTCTGCCCGTCGGGCGCGCTCACCTATGCCTATCCGTCCGTGCCGGACTTCGGGGCGAGGATCAGGACCTTGCTCGCGACTTACGCCAAGGCCGGCGGCAAGGACGCCTGCATCCTGCTGCACGCCGAGGACAGTCGGGACGCGATCGCCCGCCTGGCACGCCGCAGCCGAGGCCTTCCGGCGCGCGTGATTCCCGTCGAAGTCCACCACATCGCGTCGGTCGGCATCGACGTGTGGCTGGCTGCGCTTGCCTGGGGTGCCTCGCAGATCGCCGTGCTGAGTACCGGCGACGAGGCGCCGCAATACCGCGAGGCGCTGCGCTTCCAGATGCAAGTTGCGGACACCATCGCCAATGCCCTGGGCTATCAAGGCGAGCACTTCCGGATTATCGATGGTGCAGACTTGGCGCACTTTGAACCGGGTGTCTGGCAATGGCCGCCGGCGCTGACCGTCCGCATGGCCGCGACATTTGCGCCGACGCCCGAGAAGCGCACGACCGCCAGCCTCGCGCTCGACCATCTCGCGCTGCATGCGCCGGTGCCGCAACGCACGATTCCATTGCCGGCCGGCGCACCGTTCGGCGCGATCATCATAAACGCCGACACCTGCACGATGTGCCTGGCGTGCGTGGGATCTTGTCCGGAGGCCGCCATCCTCGACAACGTGGAGGCGCCGCAGGTCCGTTTCATTGAATCGAAGTGCGTGCAGTGCGGGATATGTGCGGCGACTTGCCCCGAACACGCGATCACGCTCACGCCGCGTTTGGAACTGACGCCAGCAGCCAAGGCGCCGCGCGTATTGAACGAGGCGGCAATCTTCGCTTGCATCAGCTGCGGCAAACCCCTGGGCACGGACAAGATGATTGCAAACATGCTGGGGAAACTTTCCGGACATTCGATGTTTTCAGCACCCGGGGCGCTCGACCGGCTCAAGATGTGCGCGGACTGCCGGGTAGTCGACCTCATCAAGAACGAAGGCAGCGCGGACATCCGGGACGTTTGACTCGGTGGCAACGGCACAAATCACTTTGCTGCAACGTATCGAACCGGAAGACGAGTCGCGAGCGCAGTTCTATGCGCTTCTGGCGCGATTGTTCGCCAATGGTCCCGATGCGCAACTCCTGGCAGCACTTGGACGTTCCGAGCCCTGGACCGGGACTCCGGACAATCCGTTGGCCTCGACGTGGAACATGTTGATTCTCGCCAGCAGCGCCATGGATCAGGCGGCGGCCGAGCAGGAATACACGGAGATCTTCGTCGGCGTGGGCAAGGCCGAGTGCAACCTCCATGCGTCTTACTGGGTGCGCGAAGCCACTTCCATGCGACCGCTGGTCGCCGTACGCGCCGACCTGAAGGAACTTGGGCTCGCGCGCCAAGGGGGCTCCACGGTCTACGAGGACCACCTGTCCGCGCTCTGTGAAACAATGAGGTTCCTCATTGAGGGGGACCGCGACCGCGCCCCGTCCACGATCGATGTCCAGCGCGCTTTTTTCTCGCGGCACATCGCGTCGTGGATTTTTGAATGCTGCAATGCAATATGTGAATGTCCGCTTGCCAACTACTACCGTCGGGTAGCAGAATTCACTCGTTTGTTCATGGCGGTCGAACGTGACTCGCTCGCCATTTAGGCAATTGGCCGTTCAGGGCACCATAAGTTGACACTGAGGTTGACACTGAGGTTGACACTGAGGTTGACACTG
>JBDTPJ010000163.1:0-3334 GCA_039932755.1 Betaproteobacteria bacterium | reverse complement strand
TAGTTGAGCAGGCTGTCGATGGCCCGGGTGTTGGCCTTGGAGTCGAGGTCGTTCATCGTGCGGCGGTACTCGGTGCGCCATTCGGTGACGAGGATGGTAAAGAGGATGTAAACAACCAACGCACCGGCGGTGATCGCCATGAACGTCCAGTCGTAGCGGGCGATGAGTATTGCCGACACCAGCGCGATTTCCACCAGCGTCGGCAGGATCGAGAACAGCATGAAGCTGATCAGCGTCGAAATTCCGCGCTGGCCGCGCTCCACGTCGCGGGTCAGGCCACCCGTCTGCCGCTGCAGGTGGAAGCGCAGCGACAGGGCGTGCAGGTGCCGGAAAACCTGCAGCGCGATCTTGCGTACCGCGCGTTGCGTCACCTTCGCGAACAGGTATTCCCGCAGCTCCTGGAACGTCGTCGAGGACAGTCGCAGCACGCCATACGCGACCAGCAGCGCAAGCGGCACCACCAGCGGCGCGGTATGCGCATCCAGGTTGTCGACGATGCGCTTCAAGAGGACGGGGACGCCCACGTTGGCAATCTTGGCCAGGACGAGGCAGGCGAGCGCGGCTAGTACACGAACCTTGTATTCCCACAGGTACGGTAACAGTGTGCGCACGGTGTACAAGTCGCCGCGTTGCGTGCGCGCGACGCGTTTTTCCGCAGGGGCCGGAAGGGAGGAGGAGGCGTGGCGCATCGGTGCTCGGATAACAGGCGGGAATTCCCAAGGTTCAGACGATGGGACGCTGACCCGGAATAGCCAAACATTTTAACAGGCTAGGTAGGTGCACCCTCTTTGCCGGAACGACGCTTCCTGCGCGGAAACCATTCGTTGCCGCCATAACCCATGAGCCCCATGCCAACGCGCACGATGCCGTAGGCGACCCAGGTCATCGCCTTCTCGAACGTCGAGCGGCCGGCCCAGCGCTCGGGCGGGATGCGCCGCGCCCCATCATCGATCATCGTCAATAATTCCTGCCGCAGCCGGTCGGCGAAATGCGAATCGCGCACGAAGACGTTGGCCTCGCGCGCCATGAGCAGCGAGTACGGATCGATATTGGACGATCCCACCGTGGCCCACTGCGCATCGACCACTGCCACCTTGGCGTGGAGGAACGAGCGATGATAGAGCTGGATCGTGACGCCAGCGGCGAGCAACTGTCCGTACAGTGCCCGCGACGCGTAGTGGAGCAGGCGGTACTCAACGCGCGCCTGGAGGAGCAGTGTCACGTTTACGCCGCGCTGCGCAGCGCTGGTCAGTGCACGACGGAAGTGCACGCCAGGAAAGAAGTAGGCCGTGGCGATGACTATTTCCTGCTTGGCCGTGCGCAGTGCGGCCATATAGGCATGTTCAATGTCGCGGCGATGGCCCAGGTTGTCGCGAATGGCGAACTTCGCGGTTTGCCCGCCGGCATCGCGCGTCGCGATCGGGACCGGAAACAGCGGCACGTCACTGCGGTCGAGTTGCGTCAACTCAACCAGCACCCACAAGCGTTGCATGGTCGACACGATGCCGCCGACAATGGTGCCCTCCACGCGCACCGCGAAGTCCACACGCGGCGGCTTGTGCCGCGGCGTATTCATGTCGTCTATCAGGTTGATGCCGCCGACAAAGGCGACGCGCCCATCGACGTGGCAGATCTTGCGGTGCAGGCGGCGCAACCGATGCGAGCGAAATTGCCAAGGCGCGACTTCGGGCCGGTATTTCATCAACCGCACGCCACCGTCGGCAAGCACCGCCGCCAGCGATGGCGTCAGGTAGAGCTTGGCGCCCCATCCGTCGACCAGGACGCGCACCGCGACTCCCCGTTGCGCCGCGCGCACCAGCGTGGCGGCAATGGCGCGGCCCGAGGGGTCATCCGCAAAGATGTAGGTCTCGAGCCAGACTTCCAGTTGTGCCGCATCGATGGCGGCGGTCAGCGCGGGGAAATACTCGGCGCCGTTGCGCAGCAATTCGATCGAGTTGCCCGTCGCGAAGCGCTCCACGGTCAGGGTCCCATCCGCTGATCAGCGGCGCTGGCGCGGCACCGTGAACGTGGCCGCCAGCGCCGCGTGGTCGGAAAGGCGTCCGGCGGGAAAGGCATAGTGAACGCGGGCGTCGGTGACATCGAGCTTGCGGGCATAGATGCGATCGAGACGGAACATCGGCAGCACCGAGGGAAAGGTTCTGGCCGGCCGCCCTTTGACCTCCTCGAATACCTCGTAGACACCCAGTTCGTCCGTAAGGATTCGGTCGCCCTTGCGCCGCCAGTCGTTGAAGTCGCCGGCAATGATCAACGGTGCGTCCTTGGGCACCGTGCTGCGGATACGCTCGGCCAGCGACCGGATTTGCCATTGGCGCCCTCGCTCGAACAGTCCCAGATGGACGTTGATGCAATGCAGGTTCGGCGCGCCATTGGCCAGGTTGATTTCGCAGTGGAGCAATCCCCGGTTCTCGAAGACATGCGCCGAAATGTCCTCGTTCTCCTGCGCGACGATCGCGAAGCGCGACAAGATGGCATTGCCATGGTGCCCCTGCCGGTAGACCGCGTTTCGGCCATAGGCCACCTCGCGCCACTCCGTATCCGCGATGAACTCGTGCTGCGACTTGCCCGGCCAATTGTGATATCGGCCGGCGTTGCGCTGGTGCGCACCCTGGACTTCCTGCAGGAAGAGGATGTCCGCCGACATGCCGTGCAGCTTCTCCTTCAACTCATGGATGACCATGCGCCTTGTGAGGTGCGAGAAGCCCTTGTGGATGTTGAACGTCGCGACCGTAAATTTCATCGCCGCGCAATCGGATGGGAAGTAGTCACTGCCGCAATGTTAGCGGGAAAAGGCTGCCCCCACCCATTCCCGTTGCGACGACCTTGCATGCAAAGGTCAAAGACGCGTAAGTTTCAACCGGTGCCACCGACCAACGCGTCAAGCAGGCGCTGCGTTTTCCGTCGTTGATTTGACCCTGTCGCCGAAAATCCCTGCACATAAAGGAGCTTCTACCCATGAACACCCAAGCCACCATCCAAGCTGCCATTGCCGCCCTCGTCGCCTTGGGCTTTGCCGCATCGGTCACGGCGCAACCCGCGCCGGTGAAGGAAGGCACGGAAAAATGCTATGGCGTCGCCAAGGCCGGGCAGAACGACTGCGGCACCGCGAAGCACGCGTGCGCCGCGCAGGGCGCAAAGGTCGATGGCGATGCCAACGAGTGGAAATACGTTGCCAAGGGCACATGCGATAAAATGGGTGGCAAGTTGGCGGCGCCGAAGTAATCCCATACTTGCATCAAAACAGTGCGGCCCATTCACGGCCGCACGTTCCCGCCGACATGAACATGCCGTTGTCTACAGCCGCCGCGAATCGGCC
>JBDTPJ010000162.1:0-3503 GCA_039932755.1 Betaproteobacteria bacterium | reverse complement strand
CCACCCGGGCGACGCAACCCATAATTTTACTTTTCTGCCAGACACTTGTCAAAGAAACTCCCCAAGTCCCGCAAATCCCCGGCCGGTGCCATGCAAGGCTCGCGCATGAAGGTCGTTTCGCGCGACGTCCCTGCGACACGCAGCCCAAAGCCCGCCGCCGCGCCCATCGCGCGCAATCGCGACACACGGCGTTCGCGCGCCGGCGACATCGACCCTGCATTGTTGCCTTCGCGGGAGGCGATCCTCGCCGCGCTGCGCAATGCCGGTACGCCGCTGCCGCCCGCTGACCTTGAACGCGAACTATCCGTCGGACCGATAGCGCGCGAGGCGTTCTACGGCCGCCTGGCCGCCATGGAACGCGATGGTCAACTCCTCACCAACCGCAAGAATGAATTGTGCGTCGTCGCCAAGCTCGACCTCGTGGTCGGGACGGTGCAAGGACATCCCGATGGCTTCGGATTTCTCGTCCCTGACGCCAGTGGTGACGATTATTTCCTGAGCCCGCGCGAAATGCACAAAGTATTGCATGGCGATCGGGCGGCATTGCGCAAGACCGGCACCGATCGCCGCGGGCGCCCGGAAGGCGAAATTGTCGAGGTGCTGGAGCGCGCCAATCGCGAGATCGTCGGTCGGCTGTACGAGGAACACGGCATATGGTTCGTGGTCGCCGAGAACCGCCGCATCAACCAGGATATGCTCATACCGCCCGGCGACCTCAATGGCGCCAAGTCGGGCCAGGTGGTGGTCGCAGAAATCGTCGTGCAACCGGCGGCCAACCGTGAGGCGATTGCACGGATCAAGGAAGTGCTCGGTAGCGCAACGGACTCGGGAATGGAAATTGAGATCGCGCTGCGCAAGCATGCGCTGCCGTTCGAGTTCTCGCGCGACGCCGCGCGGCAGGCCGAGCGCCTTCCCACCGAAGTGCGTGCAGCGGATCGCAAGGATCGCGTCGACCTCACCTCGCTCCCGCTGGTCACCATCGACGGCGAAACCGCCAAGGACTTCGACGACGCGGTGTACTGCGAACGCAAGGGGAAGAATTTCCGGCTGGTCGTGGCCATTGCCGATGTTTCGCACTATGTCCGCGACGGCGATCCCATCGACCGTGACGCGCGCGAACGCGGGACCTCTGTTTACTTTCCGCGGCGCGTGATCCCGATGTTACCGGAGGAATTGTCCAACGAATTGTGTTCGCTGAAGCCGCATGTCGACCGCCTGTGCATGGTCTGCGACATGGAAGTGACCGTCGTGGGGACGATCAAGGGTTATAAGTTCTATCCCGCGGTGATGCATTCGCGGGCCCGCCTCACCTATACGCAGGTGTGGGAATGGTTGGATGCCCCGGGCAAGGCAACCACGCCGGAGGCCCGCGCGTTGTTGCCGCATTTGCAAAACCTGTATGCCCTCTACCACGCACTTGCGGCGGCCCGCGACAAGCGCGGCGCCATCAACTTCGATACCGTGGAGCTTTCACTCGAGTTCGACGAGCACGGCAAGATCACGCGCATCGTTCCCTCTCCACGCAATGATGCGCACAAGCTGATCGAGGAGTGCATGCTGGCGGCCAACGTCTGCACGGCGGAGTTCCTGGCCGAGCACAAGCATGCGGCGCTCTATCGCGTGCACGAGGGCCCGCCGCCGGACAAGCTCGTTGCACTGCGCGAATTTCTCGGTACGTCCGCGCTGCAACTGGGAGGTGGCGCCGAGCCTGCTTCCAGCGACTACGCCAAGTTGCTCGATCAGATTCGCGACCGTCCGGATTTTGCGTTGCTGCAAACCGTGCTGCTACGCTCGTTGTCACAGGCGCAGTACCGGCCCGAGAACGAGGGGCACTTCGGCTTGGCTTATGAAGCCTATGCGCACTTCACGTCACCGATTCGGCGCTACCCCGACCTGCTCGTGCATCGCGCCGTGAAAGGCGTGCTGACGGGGAAGCGCTACACGCCGTCCGGAATGTCGTGGGAGGAGCTCGGCGCGCACACCTCGATGACCGAGCGTCGCGCCGACGACGCGTCGCGCGACGTCACCAACTGGCTCAAGTGCCACTTCATGCAGGACAAGGTGGGAGAAGAATTCGAAGGCACCGTCAGCGGGGTCACGGGCTTCGGGCTATTTGTCACGCTCGACGGCCTCAACATCGACGGCCTGGTCCACATCACGGAACTCGGCCGCGACTACTTTCACTATGACGCGGGCCGGCACGCACTGATCGGCGAGCGTGGCGGCCGCACGTTTCAGCTCGCCGACCGCATTCGCGTCCGCGTGGCGCGGGTCGACATGGAGCAGACCAAGATCGACTTCACGCTGGCGGTGGCTGATGCGCCGGCTGGAACGGCGCCCACAGCCAACGCGCGGCCCACGTTCAGCGAGCCGCTGTCGCGCGACAGCCGGCAGCCGCTGAAGGTGCCAAATAAGGTGACAAACAAGGTGTCAACTGAGGGGGCAACTAAGGGCCGCGGCAGGAAATAGCCGTTCCGAGCTCTACTTCGGCTGCGCAATGATGCGTAGGTAGGGCTTGGGCGATTTCCAGCCGTCCGGATACTTGGCCTTGGCGTCTTCGTTGTTCACGGAGCCCGCGATGATCACGTCCTCGCCGTTCTTCCAGTTCACCGGCGTGGCGACCTTGTGCTTGGCGGTCAGCTGCAGCGAATCGAGCACGCGCAGCACCTCGTCGAAATTACGTCCGGTGGTCATCGGGTAAGTCAGAATCAGCTTGACCTTCTTGTCCGGTCCCACGATGAACACCGAGCGAATCGTCGCGTTGTCGGCCGCGGTGCGCGGTGCAGCATCGCTGGCGTTGGGATGGATCATGTCGTAGAGCTTGGCCACCGTGAGGTCCGAGTCGCCGATCATCGGAAAATTCACGGCGTAGCCTTGGGTCTCTTCGATGTCTTTTGCCCAGCGGTCGTGATCGTCCACCGGATCAATCGAGAGTCCCACAACCTTGGTGTTGCGCTTGTCGAATTCGGGCTTCAGTTTCGCCATGTACCCGAGCTCGGTCGTGCACACCGGCGTGAAATCCTTGGGATGCGAAAACAGGATCGCCCAGCCATTACCGATCCACTCGTGGAAGTGGAGCTTGCCTTCGGTGGTATCCGCGGTGAAATCCGGAGCTTCGTCGCCAATGCGTAATTGCATGTTCTTCTCCTGTGAGGTATTCGACCACAGCGTTCTGCGGAGGGATGGAAAGTATAATCCTCCTCCCAGCCTCCACTCAACCGACTCTCCTTTCACTCGCTCATGCACATCGGCACACCCCTCTCTCCTACCGCGACACGTGTCATGTTGCTGGGCAGCGGCGAACTCGGCAAGGAAGTCATCATCGCGCTGCAGCGTCTCGGCGTGGAAACCATCGCGGTGGATCGGTACGCCAATGCGCCCGGCCATCAGGTGGCTCATCGCGCCCACGTGATCACCATGACCGATCCGGTCGCCTTGAAGCGCCTGATCGAGCAGGAACGGCCCGACATCATCGTGCCGGAAATCGAAGCCATTGCGACCGA
>JBDTPJ010000161.1:0-3743 GCA_039932755.1 Betaproteobacteria bacterium | reverse complement strand
CGCGCCGAAGCCATAAAGCGTCTCGACGATGAGGTCCGCGAGATTGCGGTACGATTGCTTGAGGATGGCCGCGCGTTCCGCCTCCGACTTTTCCGGGAACGCGTTGCGCAGGTTGGTGGCGGCCAATGGACGGCGCCAGTGGACTACGTAATACGCGACACGAAACAGCGCCCGACTCAATTCATAGAGTACGGGCAGGGGCAGCCGGGTGAGAGACCTGAGCAGGAATTGCACGGATTGGCAGCAGTTCGGCGCACGGTGGTCGTGCACCGGCAGATCGTGGAAAACGGCGTGAGCGTAGACGACTTCCCGCAACCGGGCAAACTTGACAGCGCCGACGGGGTGGTGCGTGCGATCGCGCTGCCTCCCATCGGCGACGGAATCCAACTCTGGTGGACGATACTCGATCGGCCGCGGGAGGAAGTCGAAATGCTCGCGCGAAATCTCTCCCGTGCAGAAATTGCGCGTGCGCAGCGATTTGGTACCGAACCCTTGCGGCTGCGCTGGATCGTTGGCCGCTCGACACTTCGCCAACTGCTGGGACGAGCTCTGGGCCTTGCACCGTCTGCGGTGATCTTGGCGCGCGGACGCCGCGGACGCCCGGAGGTCGCCCAACAAGTGGCAAATGGGGTGCCAAATTACGTGGAAAATGAAGGGGCATCGCCGCAGGATTGGACAGCGATCGACTTCAACGTGTCACATACCCGCGGCATGGCGCTGATCGGAATCGCGACCGACTGGCCCGCCGGGAAGCGCATCGGCGTCGACGTGGAACATGGCGACCGCGAAGTCAACGCCGACGGCCTCGCCCGCAAATTTCTCTCGGCACGCGAGCGAGCCGCGCTTGCACCGATGGAGGCAGACCAGCGCCGGCATGGCTTCCTGCGCCATTGGACATGCAAGGAGGCGATGAGCAAGGCGACCGGCGACGCGCTTTCCGCGCCGTTTCGACAACTCGACGTGACCGTCGATGGCAACCTCGCGCTGGTTGCCGGTCCGCCGCCCTATGTACCGGCCGACTGGACCTTGCGCGCGGTCGCGATGCCCGACGGATTCATCGCGACCGTCGCCCTCTGGCATCCGGATCAAGTCAACGTCGCACGCAGTCCTTGACCACGCGCACATTTGGGCGAACGATAGGCGCCTACCTATCTTGACTGAAGGAACTCAATTGAAAAAGCTGGTCTATCTAATGCTGCTGTTGTGCCTTGCCGGATGCCTGCCGGTGGGAATCAAGGCGTCCAACCTTCCGCTCGCCGCGCATGTGGCGACCATCGCCATCGAGTAGCCCGCCGACGGACGGGTCCGGGACACGCAGCAGCGAAATTCTACGTCAGCAAGGAATATTCACCGCCCCGCTTCAGTGCCTTCTTGTACGCGGGCCGGGCATGTATCCGCGCAAGCCAGTCCGCCATTCGCGGATATTTTTTCTCGAAGCCCCCTTTTGCGCGCGCCGCTGTCGCCTCGAGCACAAAGCTCATCTGGATGTCGGCCCCGGTGAACTTGTCGCCGGCGAACCACGACGCCTTGCCGAGTTCGTCCTCCATGTAGTCACGCTGCGCGGCGAGATTGGGCTCGATGAAACTCTTCTTCACCTTGCCGGAGATGGCCTTGGCGATGGTCTTCGCGAAAAACGGCATCGGCGCGGTCTCTACGCGATCAAAGATCAGCTTCAGCAACAGCGGTGGCATGCCGCTGCCCTCGGCGAAGTGCAGCCAGTACGTATAGCGCAGGCGTTCCGGCGTCCCCGGCTTCGGAATCAGGCGGCCATTGCCATGATTCTCGATCAGATACTCGATGATTGCGCCGGACTCCGCGACGGTGGTCTCGCCGTCGGTAATTACGGGTGATTTGCCGAGAGGATGAACCGCGCGCAGCTCAGGCGGCGCCAGCATCGTGACCGGGTCCCGCTCGTAGCGCCGGACCTCGTACTCGAGGCCCAGTTCCTCCAGCAACCACAGGATGCGCTGCGAACGGGAATTGTTCAGGTGGTGAACAACGATCACGTTGCCGGCTTGTCTGAAAGCGCCTTCAGGTTGTCCTGCAGTTCCTTGCTCATGGGCGCGTTGAGGTTGATGCCCTTGGGAGGAATCGGCGACTGGAACCACTTCTTGTACAGCGCTTCGAACTCCCCACTCTTGATGAGCGACGCCAGCGTGTCATCGACCAGCTTTTTGAACGCCGGATCATCCTTGCGCAGCATGATCGCGTACGGCTCGACCTGAATTGCCTCGCCAACCACCGACAGTTCCGCCGGATTCTGCGAACTCGCCCTGAGTCCGTAAAGGAGGATGTCATCCATGCCGAACGCATCCGCTCGCCCGCTTTGCACCATCAACGCCGATTCAGCATGGTCCTTGGCGCCGAGCAAGTCGAAGCCAATGCTCCGGTCGGTGTCGAGCTTGCGCAGGATCTGATAGTTGGTGGTGCCCACCGTCGACACGACCTTCTTGCCCTTCAAGTCCGCCATCGCATTGATCGGCGATCCCGCCTTCACCAGCAGGCGCGTGCCGGTATAGAAATAGTTGGTCGCGAACGCGACTTGCTTGGCGCGCTCGCTGTTGTTGGTGGTGGAGCCGCACTCGATGTCGATGGTGCCGTTCTGTAACAGCGGAATGCGGTTTTGTGACGTCACGGCCTGGGTTGCGACCTTGAGGTCAGCGCGACCGGTGGCCTTCTTCACCTGCTCCACGATCTTGCCGCAGATTTCCCATGCAAAGCCTGTGGGCTGGGCGTCGGCACCCAGGTACGAGAAGGGAATCGAGGATTCGCGATAGGCAATGGTCATGCTGCCATCCGCCTTGATCTTGTCGAGGGTCATCGGCGTTTGCGCGGCCACCGGACCGGCAAGGGCGAGCGCGAGAACGGGTAAGGCAATGAAGATCGATGCACGCATGCTGGGAACCTGTCGGACAATTGGGAATGGGACACGAGCGCCGGATGAATTCGTCTGCCAGGCAGGGATTTCATCGCCACGGGATGACAACTACCGGCTAGTTTAATCGATTGCCGGTCGTTGGCGGTGAGTCGTACCTGCTCAGCGGATTGAATCGCGCCGCCGCCTCGACTGGTGCAAGGCGGGGTCACATGTCGAGCAAGCGAAGGGATAACTTGTCAGGCGACGCCAACGCACTTCATGGTCGAATACCAAGAAAGCTGAACCCGGCGTCCTTCTCCGACAGAAACTCGCTGAAGAGCGGGTATTCGAACTTGAAGGTCGACAGCGCGTTCAGTTCCACTGAAAACGCGACACCCAAGGATGTGACTTTGCCCGCCCCGAGGCTAATTTTGGCCTTGAAATCGAGACCACCCACCGGTACGCCGCACATCTCGAATTGGTGCAGAGGGATTGGCGGAGGCGCGATTCCGATGGCCACGCCATTCACGCCGTAGGCAAAGTCCCTCTTGGTACCGTTGGCCTGGGTGATGCCAAGCTTGGCATTCAGGGGAAACTCGAGAGTGAAATCAACCTTCCTGGGACTCCGGGGCGAGGTTGGCGCAGGGTTGTACCCGACCAGCGTGAAACCCGTCTTCCCAGGCAACCCCCCCGCCTGAATGGCGACGCCCGCAGCTGCCGCGGCGAGTCCTCCCCAGAGGACGGTTTGCCCGATCACGTCCAGCCGCTGCTTGAGGCTGCAACCTTGTACGACCAGGTTGCCAATGCTGTAGGCTTGCTCGATAGCCGTGTCGAGCGCCCGTCCGAGGGTGAACTCAAAAAGGGAGTCCAGACCTGTCGGATCGCT
>JBDTPJ010000160.1:0-4035 GCA_039932755.1 Betaproteobacteria bacterium | reverse complement strand
AAGCTCACGCCCTGCATCGCGTCGAGGTGATACAGGTAGCCCCAGAATTCCTGGAAGCCATGGGCGGTCGGCAGCGAGTTCGTCTTGTCGCCGAGGTGGTTCTTGCCGAACTCTCCGGTGCTGTATCCGAGATCGCGCAAAAATTTGGCGACACTCGGTGTGCCGGGCAACAGCGACGTGGTGGAGCCCGGCAGCTGCGGCATGATCATGCCCGCGCGCAGCGGATTCATGCCGGTCATGAATGATGTGCGTCCGGCGGTACAGCTCTGCTGCGCGTAGGCGGCCATGAACAGCGCGCCTTCCTGTGCAATGCGGTCGATGTTGGGGGTTTCGCCGACCATGAGCCCGCGGTGGTAGGCACCCACGTTCATGATGCCGATGTCGTCGCCCATGATGAACAGGATGTTGGGCTTCTGCGTTTGCGCGAGCGCCGGAAAGGACAGCGCTATAGTCGCAGCCGCGAGGGTCATGAGGAGTGCCGAGAACAATCGTCGCATAAGTATCTCCATGTTGCGGTTTCAAAATTCGTTGCAGAAGCGTTGGTACATTCTACATCAGCAGCTCAGTCATCGCATGTCATCACGCCGTCAAGCCACGTACCAACGTGTCTGCAAGGTCGCTCGCGTGGAATGGTTTGCTCAGGTATCCAACGCAACCCGCGGCAGTCGCCTCTGCGCGCGTCGCGGGTTCATCATAAGCGGTAATGAAAATTACCGGAAGCGTTGATCCTGACAGCCGCATCCTGCGTTGCAATTCAATACCGGAGATACCGGAAAGATGAATGTCGAGAATGACACCCTTGACACGGGCGTGAGCGCCGCTCGCCAAAAACGCCTCCGAGCTTGCAAACGATTCGGTGGCATATCCAAGCGCATGCAGCACCCTTTCGATGGATCTACGCATGGCGTCATCGTCATCAACAATGGCAATCGTCAGCGGGGCAGTCGACATGGGAATTTCTACCCGTCTCGTCCCGGCCCGCGTATGTCGGCGCGACGCAGCAAACGCCGGTTGTATGGAGGAAACATATCCCCAACCATCGCGCGTGCCTACTGTCCCTTGGTACAGGTGCCTGGCTTTACGCGATGTGAGCCTCTCTGCGATGGCTCCGTCGACGCCACGGAACGCGCCGGCGATCCGCCTTTAACTGCGGTCCCTATGACGAAGTTTCCAACAGGCCGAGGCGCTCGGCGATGGAGACCAGCTCCGCAAGTGACTCGACGCCAAGTTTTTCCATGATGTTACGGCGATGCCACTTGATCGTTCTTTCGCTGATGCCGAGCTCGCTTGCGGCCTGTTTGTTGAGCCTTCCGCGCACGACCAGTGCAAACACCTCGCGCGCTCTCGGCGAGAGCTGTTCGAACCGCGACCTTAGCTCGCGTTGCCGCTGTGCGAGCGCGTGGGAGTTCCGGGAGCGCGAAAGGGCACCTTCGATGGCGTGGAGCAGCGACGGAAGGTCCACGGGCTTGGTGAGAAAATCTTCCGCGCCGGATTTCATCGCACGCACGCTCATCGGAATGTCGCCGTGCCCGGTCAGGAAGATGATCGGAAATGCAGTTCCCAATTCGGCGAGACGTTCCTGCAATTGCAAACCGGTGACATTGGGCATGCGTACGTCGAGAAGCACGCAGCCAAACGCTGCGCTGTTCGCCACGTCCAGAAACTGGACAGCGGACTCGTACACCGCCACTTGATAGTGTGACGCCTCCAGCAACCGTGCCACGGATTTCCGGAACGAGGCATCGTCATCGACGATATGGACAGTGGGGCGTTCTGCGTTCACGTCGCCGACTTGCCCGCGAACGGCAACGTGAAGCGAAACGTCGCACCCCCACGCGGCGAATTCGCGGCATAGATTTGGCCGCCGTGGGCTTCGACTATCGTGCGCGATATCGACAAGCCCAGTCCCATCCCGTGCTGCTTCGTCGAGTAAAACGCATCGAATATTCGGTCCGCGGTCTCCGGGGGGATCCCCAGACCCGAATCAATGACCGACAATTCCGCGCAATCTGTTTCTGCGCGCGCGGTGCGAATGACCAGGGTGCGTCCACCCACTGGGGCATCGACCATCGCATCCATGGCATTCAGTGCAAGATTGAGAATAACCTGGCCGATTTGTATAGGGTCGGCACGAACGGGCGCCAGGCCCCGTGCGAGATCCGTGCGCACGGAAAACCCCTTGACCGACGCGTCGGCGACGAGGAATTTCAGCGTCTCGTCGACCGTCTCGTTCAAATCGACATCCTTCAGTTCGAACGAGCTTTTGCGCAGGAGGCCTCGGATACGCTTGACCACCTCGCCCGCGCGCTCGTCGTCGCGCTTGATGTCACCCAGAATTTCCGCGACTTCGTCCAGTGCGGGCGGTGAAGCCTTGAGCAGAAGCTCTGCGGCGTTTGCATTGTTGAGGATGGCGCCCAGCGGCTGATTGATCTCATGGGCAATCGACGCCGACAATTCCCCCAGCGCGACACTCCTGTTCATATGCGCCATTTCCGAATACCGCTGACGCGACTCTATCTCCGCAACCCGGCGACGGCGGCGCTCGATCAGCAGACGCGCAATGAGTAGCGATTGCAGGACGAGAGCAGCCGCGATCGCAATGATCTGCCAGCGGTATCTCGCCAACACGCTGGGCTCCCGGAATCGGATATCGGCTTCCGCCGGCAGTGCAGACTCATCAATGCCCCAGCGCTGCACCTGACGCCAGTCCACCATGAACGTGTTGGGCATCGAACCGTGGGTGATCGCCGCCGGCGCGATACCGTTGAGAAGTGCCGCCACCGCCTCTCCAGCTTGTTTTGATTGCGCCTCGAAGGTAGCCATATACCCGCCAACGATACCGCTTCCAAGAAATGTGTCATACGGGCCGTAAATGGGCGCCCCGGATGCCGCCGCCATCTGCTCCACCGCTTGGCGGGGCGTGGACACGTGGCCCGAACCATCGACGTAGTAGCCTGGCGTATAAACGATCGCATTCTTCGTCAGCGCCCGCAACCGCCGGAGCACCTCTGTCGTCGGAAGACCCGCGAGAAACGTGACCTGCGGAGGATTCTTCAACCCTGCCACCGCGTTGCGAATGCGCCGCTCCAATGCCCGATCCGTGCCGGAGGCACCCGTTACGATGACCAATTCGGTTGCATGCGGATGCAAACGCTCTGCCAAGTCGAGCGTGGCCGTCGGGTCGAGGTCCACCGTCCATCCGATGACATCCGGAGGAATTTCAGCTGCGGACAGATCCTCGCGCGTTACATTGACGTGAACTAACGGAATATCGGGAACGATACTGTCCCCGTATGCAAGCGCAAAGCGCAATGCCTCAGGACCTGCGGCCACGATCACGCCGATATTCAATTTGCGGTATTTCAGGTTCAGAAATTCCGCCATTTTCGCGGGATCCATCGTGTTGCCAAAGCGCTCGACATCGAGAAATTCGTCGAACATCTCGACCGGATAGCCCACCAAAGGCTGCACGACGCGCCGCAGCGTATTGTCGATGGCGACAACGCCGGGAAGCGGACGCCCATTGCTGAACAGGATCAGCACGCTCTTTGGTGTTCCCGTTTCCGCGGCATGCGCACCGAAAGCAAAACCGACGAAAAGGACGACAAGCACGGCGTGCGCCAACGGGACGACGCTACGCCGTCTAACGTCGGAGTAGACATCAAGCGGAAAAGTCCTTCGCCGTGCGGCCATTGCCAATACCTCGGGCTACCAAACGCCGGATAAAGGCGCCTTTTCGAAAACGATCGAAATCCTAATGCTGAAACGGATAGACACTTCCGATCGCCAATAGTTGCGACAGGCGATCGAGCGCGCGCCGCGATTCCTCGAGCAGCAAGGGGTCGGCAAGGTCGGCAGGCGCCAGCCGATCGCGATAATTAGCGCGGATCCATGCGTCAAGCGCCTGCGCTAGCTCCTCATTGAGGAATACATTGGCCTGCACCGCCGCTCGTTCCGCCGCGGTCAATGCAACGCGCAACCGCAGGCACGCGGGGCCGCCGCCATTCTTCATGCTTTGCTTCAGGTCGAAGGTCA
>JBDTPJ010000159.1:0-4141 GCA_039932755.1 Betaproteobacteria bacterium | reverse complement strand
CGCTCGACACGCTCGGCCGACACTATGTTTCCGATCCTGAAAGCCTGGACGAACTCGCGCGCCTATTCCCGCTCACCAAATCGGTCTATGTCCAGCGGGCCATTGCAGGAATCCTGATTCGCTCTGATTTTGACGCGGTCGACAAGCCCGAGCTCGTCCGTGTGCTACGCCTGCATCGCCTCAAGTCGCCCGACGGCGCAGACCTCATCGATACGCTCATTCGCCGTCTCGGCGCGGCCTAGAGCCGTTCAAATGTGACGCAAGGTCCAGGTTGAGCTATCGACGTTGCCAGCGTGCGCTCGGTCGCCGCCGGGTTCGACTGCGCCCTTTCAAAAACATTCGCCCAGTCCGAGCGCGATCATTCCGTGGGGCCTTCAGCCGGATGGCGACGATGGTCGTCGAGCCGCCCGAGCAGTGCTTCGAGCGATGTCCTCAGCTTCCGGGCCGCGCCGTCCACGGCCTCGTGGATGCTGCCGGCGTGGTGGCTGACGGCCACGGGCTGGTGGCTTCTCAACCGGGCTTCCATCAGGCAGCGTTTGTCGTCGCTGCCGGCCTTGCCGCCATTCTCGTCATCGAGGTGTACCTCCACCCGCGTGAGATGGTCCTTGACGTGGCGCAAGGCGTTGTCGACAACGGCTTCGACGTGAGCGTACAAGGCTTCGTTGCCGTCGATGTGGTTGTCGGTGTTGATCTGGATCTGCATTTGGAGTCCCTTGTTTTGATTAAATGTCCAACTCATTTGGCTTCGCCGCGGTCGCGCTTCATGGCACACCGGCGCTGTTGCTTTGCACGTGGCCATCCGCGAGGGTCGAGTTGACGCGGGATCGGCCGTTCACCAACTCAAGTGAGAGGCGGAATGCGGCCAAGAGTTCCGCCGCTAGGTGAGCGGCAAGCCGCTGGCCGCGCCGGCGAGGAACAGTTCAAGCATCGACCCAGGCCAAGACTTGGCTCGTTTTGCGGAAGAGATACGACGCCCACTGGTCGAACGGGCCGGCCACGCGGTTCTAATTGGGCAACATGTGCGGCAACGCACAGACTGCGGCACCGCGGGCGTCCAATTTACAGGTTGCTGCAACGCCGCGCCCGCGGTTCGGGCTGAGTGTCGTCAAACCCGGTTGGAGGCTATCGTGTTCAGAAATTCTGCAACGCCCGTACTCGTTCTCGCAATCCTCGCAGCATCAGGATGTGCATCGATTCCCGAGCGCGACCCCGCGCTGGACGGCGCGCGACTTTCGCTAGACGCAGCTCGACGCAATCCGCAGGTTGCGATGTATGCACCCGCCGAGTTCGAACAGGCGGCGGCGACACTCCGCCAAGCCGACGACCTTGCGGCCAACAGCGGGCGGTACAATGACGTGCATCAGCTTGCCGTACTTGCGAGCCAGCGTGCTGCGGCGGCGCAGGACGTGGCGGGGCTTCGTAGCGAGCAGGCGGCGCTCGTCGCGCAGCGGACGGCGACGGATGCGCGCATCCAGGCCAACCTCAGTGTGCGACAGGCCCAGGCGGCACAAAACCAAGCGGTGGAAGCACAGCGCCAGGCCGACGAGGCGCAGCGTGTTGCGGCCTCTGCACAGTTGCGCGCTTACCCTGCCACGCCGGCCGTCTATGACTACCGACGCCAACAGAACGAGCCCTTGTACGAGGCGCCGGTGACCTCTGTGCGCGCCGTGGTGGGAACGCCGCAGCAACGTTGCTGGGTCGAACGCCAGGTTGTAGACACGGGCGCCGCCGGCATCAATCTGCCCGGCGCAGTGGTGGGAGGCGTCATCGGCGGCGTCCTTGGCCATCAGATTGGAAATGGCCGCGGGCAGGACATTGCGACGGGGCTCGGCGCGGTCGGCGGCGCGGTGCTGGGTGCGAACGTGGGTCGTGACGCATCGGGCGTCGTCTATACACAGGATGTGCAGCGCTGCGCGACCGTGCCCACCGCCGCACGGCTGGATTATTGGGACGTCACGTACGACTTCCGCGGATACGAGCACCGCGTGCAGACCACGAGTCCCCCCGGTCGAACGATCCTGGTCAGCGCGCAGGGCGAGCCCCGCATCTGATACGCGATCAACAAATTCGAAGTTGCAGGATCTGAATCAGATCGATCGTCGGTCCCGGCGTGCGCTGGGACCGACGTGCCGATCGCGTGCATGGGCGGCGGCGCCTGCGGCGTGGTGGTCGTCAGGGTCGTGTGGCGCAAGGTTCATCGACGGTCAGTGTGCATCCGGTGGATACCGCCCGCAATTACGCGCGTGCACCGGGCGCCGCGTCGATTGAAAGGCAACAGCAGTTGTCGAGGCTCGCTCGCTGACTTGGGCTCGAACACGACAAATCGCCTACCCGGGCTTACCGTCGAGCCGCGACCGCGACAAGACCGGCCAGTATCGAATTGCGTACAAGGCGAACGCCACCGACCAGCAGATACCCGAGACAATGACCACCGACAGATACGCATTCGGCAGGACCATGGCGCCGAACACCCGGATTACCGCGGCGCACTGAACGAGGACGAAACACGCAACCTCGAAGCCGTCGGCAATGAGCGGCCGCCCCGTGTGGCCGCGCGCGGTGCGCGTCATCATGCCGATCGTCATGCCGCCAACGGCGCCTATAGTCAGCGCGTGAACCGCGAGCGATTCCGCGACTAACCCGAACGCCGCCAATGCACGTAAGACCAGATAGATGACAATCCAGGCGTAGGCCGCGTGCAGTACCCATACGAGCGGCGTTCGCAACGTTCGCCACGGCTGCCAGAGATAGAGTCGTGCCGCGTGCGCGAAGGCCGCGACGATGGCGATGAGGGCAATCACACCCGCTGGTGCCTGCAGAATATCCGCGCTCAGCAGAGCCAGAACGCTTCCGAGCGCAAGTTTCTCGACAAGCGGCAGTCGCGTGGCTTGGGCACCCGGGATGCCGTTGTTGGTGAACATCGGGATGACCCGCCCGGCCATCACGGCGATGATGAACAAGACGACATCGAGCCCGGTTTGCAGGCTCACCCGTTCAGGCCAGGCCACTATGCCAATCCGGGAGAGGTGCATCGCCAATACGGCCACACCAAGAAGCATGAGCAGCACGACGAAGAAATAGTTGCGTCGGTTGCGACTCTTCGCGAAGGGGATGGCCAGGGCAACCGCGACGGCTATCGGGAACGCTGCGTTCACCACTGCGGCGGCGATGGCGAAAGGTGTCAGAACCAGAATTCGGCCAGCAATCCAGAGCAAGGCAAACGCGACCAGCGTGGCGCCCGTCGGCGTCGCCTGTCCGCTCCAGTTACGGCCTGCCGTAAACAGGAATCCGGTGATCACGGCCAGCGCGTAGCCGAACAGCATCTCGTGGCCATGCCAGAGCGGACTGCGCGCGTAGGCGGCCGGCAGGACACCCGCGTACTGGGCGACCCAGAGCGGAATCGACAGCGCGGCGAAGATACTTGCGAGCAGGTAGAACGGCCGAAAGCCCAGTGCCCAAAGCGCGAACTTCCCAGAAGGCGCATCGAATTGCGAACCAGGTTCCTCGATTGCGAGCTGTTTTGTCATGGCAAGGCTCATTCCAGGAAAGTCGGGATCAATCCGGCGCAGGCTGCAAGATGGCCTATTCCATCAGCGTCGATGGAAGCCCGGGACCTCGAAACATCAGTTCGTCATTCGGGTTCGGCGGCGCGCCGCTGCAACCGTGTCCGCAACCCTTCGTGCCGCATGCACAGGCCGGGTCACGAGTATCGATGACAGCGCCCGTCGATTGGTAGTCAAGTCAGCCAGGGTGTAGCGGTCGAGGGACTCGTACAGCGCGTCGAAGGCGTCGACGAGCACACGGGTGAGTTTGCAGGTACCTGCGATCCGGCAGGCATGCGGATCGTCGGACAAGCACTCGACAATCGGTGCCTCGCCTTCGGACACGCGCACGACTTCGCCGATCCGGATCGCTTCCGGCGCACGTGCGAGGCGGATTCCGCCGCCCTTGCCGCGGACCGATTCGATCACGCCTGCGCGCGCGAGTTGGTGCACGACCTTCATCAGGTGGTTTTGGGAAATGTCGTAGGCGGCGGCGATTTCCGGGATGGTGGCGAGCCGGGTGCGGTCGAGTGCGAGGTACATGAGCACGCGCAACGTGTAGTCGGAGAAGGTCGTCAGGCGCATGGATTTATAAGATG
>JBDTPJ010000158.1:0-4529 GCA_039932755.1 Betaproteobacteria bacterium | reverse complement strand
TCGAACAATTCGCATCTGAACTCAAGATGCCCGCGGGCGCGCTGCTGGAGCAGCTCGCTGCCGCCGGAGTGTCCGAGAAAAAAGAAGGCGACAGGCTCACCGAGGTCGACAAGACCCGGCTGCTTGACTATCTGCGCAAGCAACACGGTGCAGCGTCCGAACCCAAGAAGCGCATCACGCTGACGCGCAAGCAGACCACGGAAATCAAGGCCGCGGATTCGACCGGCAAGGCCCGCACCATCCAGGTCGAGGTGCGCAAGAAGCGTGTGCTCGTTCGGCGTGACGAGGAAACGGCTGCACCCGTCGCTCCGGCGATCGAGGAAGAAATTCCTGTCGCGGCCATTTCCGCACCGGAAGTCATTCCCGAAGTGCCCGCCATTCCCGAAGCGCCCGTCGAAGTGCCGCCGGTCGTGCCGGCGCGCGCCGCAGGACTCAAGTTGTCGCCCGAGGAAATCGCGTCGCGGGAGGAAGAAGCGCGCAAGGGTGCCGCGTTGCAGAAACGGCAGCAGGACGAGGTCAAGGAAAAGCAGCAACGCGAATCGGCGCGCAAGACCAAGAAGGAGCGCGACGCCGAAGAAGCGGCCGCCAAGGTTGCGGCTGCAGAAGCTGCTGCGCAGTCCGCTGGTGTGGCCGCGATTGCCGAAAAAGCGGCGACGGAGGCTCCTGCGGTCGCCAAGACGGCAACTGTCAAGCCGAAGGCGACCGAGGGCACGCTGCATCGTCCCGCTGCCAAGCCGGGCGAAAAGCGTGATCGCGTCACCAAGAAGGCGCCTGGCCAGGTGTTCCAGGAAGAAGCCGCACGCCGGCGCGCGCTGAAGTTGCGCGGCGACACGGCAGGCGCCTCCGGCGCAGGTTGGCGCGGGCCGAAGGTTGGCGGGCGCCATCGCGATGACGAAGGTGGCGATGCGTTGGGCAGCGCCACCGGACCGGTCGTCCGCGAGGTCTCGATATCGGAAACGATCTCGGTGGCTGAGCTCGCGCACAAGTTGTCGGTGAAGGCCGCGGAAGTCATCAAGGCCATGATGAAGATGGGCACCATGGTTACCATCAACCAGGTGCTAGACCAGGAAACCGCGATGATCGTGGTCGAGGAAATGGGCCACAAGGCCATTCCCGCCAAGCTGGACGACCCGGACTCACTGTTGCAGGAAACGCAGGGCGACCACGCCGCGGAATTGCTGCCGCGCCCCCCAGTGGTTACCGTCATGGGCCACGTTGATCACGGCAAGACGTCGCTGCTCGATACGATCCGCCGCACGCGCGTGGCAAGCGGCGAGGCGGGCGGAATCACGCAGCATATCGGTGCCTATCACGTCACCACGCCCAAGGGTGTGATCACGTTTCTCGACACCCCGGGTCACGAGGCGTTTACGGCGATGCGCGCGCGCGGCGCCAAGGTGACCGACATGGTCGTGCTCGTGGTCGCCGCGGACGATGGCGTCATGCCGCAGACCAAGGAAGCCATTGCGCACGCGAAGGCGGCCAATGTGCCGCTTGTCGTCGCCATCAACAAGATAGACAAGCCCGAAGCCAATCCCGATCGCGTGAAGCAGGAACTGGTGTCGGAGAGCGTGTTGCCGGAAGAGTACGGTGGCGACGTGCAGTTCATCAAGGTATCGGCCAAGACCGGTGATGGCATCGATCGGCTGCTCGAAGCGCTTCTGTTGCAGGCCGAAGTGCTTGAGCTCAAGGCCGCCAGGGACGCGCCCGCGCGTGGCATCGTGATCGAAGCGCGCCTGGACAAGGGCCGCGGACCCGTCGCGACCATCCTTGTGCAATCGGGCACGTTGAAGCGCGGCGACATCGTGCTGGCCGGTGCGGTATTCGGTCGCGTGCGCGCGATGAACGACGAGGCCGGCAAACCCGTCAACGAAGCGGGACCCGCCATTCCTGTGGAAATCCAGGGCTTGTCCGATGTGCCTCTGGCCGGCGAAGACGTCATGGTCCTGGGCGACGAGCGCAAGGCGCGCGAAATCGCGCTGTTCCGCCAGGGCAAGTTCCGCGACGTCAAGCTCGCGCGCCAGCAGGCGGCGAAGCTCGAGGACATGTTCGGCGAGGTTGGCGCAAGCGAGGTAAAGACACTCCAGATCATCATCAAGGCCGATGTCCAGGGTTCGTACGAAGGCCTGTCGCAGGCGCTGTCCAAGTTGTCGACCGACGAAGTGAAGGTCAACATCGTGCATGCGGCAGTCGGCGGCATTACCGAGTCCGACATTAATCTCGCTTTGGCATCGAAGGCGGTCGTGATCGGCTTCAACGCGCGCGCCGACGTGCAGGCGCGCAAGCTGGCCGAAGGCAGCGGCGTGCAGATCCGCTACTACAACATCATCTACGAAGCGGTCGACGACGTGAAGTCCGCACTGTCCGGCATGCTCGCGCCCGAGCAGAAGGAAGAGCGGCTGGGGCTGGTCGAAATACGTGAGGTCTACAAGATCTCAAAGGTCGGCACGGTTGCCGGCTGCTATGTGCTGGAAGGCGTGGTCAAGCGCAGCGCCAAAATCCGCCTGCTGCGCGACAACGTGGTCATTCACGAGGGAGAGCTCGATTCGCTGAAGCGCTTCAAGGACGACGTGCGCGAAGTGAAGTCGGGGTTCGAGTGCGGCCTTTCGCTCAAGAACTACAACGACGTGGAGAAGGGCGACCACCTCGAAGTGTACGAGATCGTGGAAGTGTCGCGCACCCTTTGAACATTCATTCAAGTGTGTCGCACGCTTTGATCCGTCGTTCCCGCGAATGTGGGAATCCAGTATCGTTCGTCGAAAGTCACTGGGTCTCCGCGTGCGCGGGGACGACGACAGACTGAGACCATCGCATGAAAAAAATCTCGCAGCGCGCGACGCGCGTGGGCGACCAGATCCAGAAGGAACTGGCTGACCTGTTGCGCAATGAGGTGAAAGATCCGCGGGTCGGTTCGGTGACCGTTACGCATGTGGAAGTCACCTCCGACCTGTCGCATGCGACGGTGCATTTCACGCACCTCGCGGGCAAGGAAAAGGCCACGGAGACGCTGGCAGCACTTGCGCGCACCTCCGGATTCCTGCGCAGCGCCTTGTCGCACCGGCTCGACCTCTACTCGGTGCCGCAACTTCACTTTGCCTATGATGATTCGATCGAGTCCGGCATGCGGATTTCGCAGCTCATCGACGACGCGATCGAGGCGGACAAGAAGCTCGACTCCGGGCAGTGATGAACGGCGATCCGCCGCCGACCTGTTGGAACGGCGATCCGCCGCCGACCTTGTGAAGGGTGATCCACCCCCAAGACGGCGTCCGCGCCGACGCGTGAACGGGGTGCTGCTTCTCGACAAGCCAACGGGATTGTCATCCAACGCGGCGCTGCAGCGCGCCAGGCGCTGTTTCGACGCCGAGAAAGCCGGTCACACGGGCACACTCGACCCGCTTGCATCGGGATTGCTCCCACTGTGTTTCGGCGAGGCAACCAAGTTCGCGCAATTCCTGCTGGACGCGAGCAAGCGCTACACGGCCACAGTGCGTTTCGGCGCCATGACGACCACTGGTGACGCCGAAGGCGACGTCGTTGACACCAATCCCGTTGCATTGACCGAAGCCGACTTGGAGGCGGCGCTGCCGGCATTCACCGGCCACCTCCAGCAAATTCCCCATGCCTATTCCGCGCTCAAGTTCGAGGGACGCAATCTGTACGAATATGCGCGCGAAGGCATAGCCGTCGAACGCCAGCCGCGAGACATCGAAATTTTGGAGTTGAAGCTGCTCGCGTGGATCTCCCCTGACGCCATCGTCGACGTAACGTGCAGCAAGGGCACCTACATTCGCGTGCTGGCGGAAGACATCGGACGTGCTTTGGGTTGTGGCGCGCACCTGGCCGGTCTGCGCCGGACGGCGACGGGCGGCTTCGGAATCGCTTCCGCGGTTCCATTGGAGCAACTCGAGGGCATGGACGAGGCATCCCGCAACGCCTCCCTGTTGCCCGTCGCAACCTTGGTGCGTGAAATGCGGCCGCTGCGGATAGCGGACGGCGACGCGGCTCGATTCCGGCATGGGGGCGCGGTTCCGGCCACCGGGTTGGCCGACGGCCCCTGTGCCGCCTTTGCCGGGGACGCGCTGCTGGGCGTGGCAGATGTTGCGAACGGCCTGGCTTCCCCTCGCCGAGTGGTCGTCGCCACGTCACATCCAAGCGATGGACATGGTTGATACTTAAGCGTTTTTCGAGCTATAATCTTGGTCTTTGCCAAGCAAGTGCCCGGCGCGCGTCGAAGCGTGGAATTTCGTCACTACGGTCGTCATAACAGTCGTCAAAGCGGTAACAGCGAAAATAGGGATCAAGGAAATGTCCGTCACGGTTCACGACAAGGCGAAAGTCATCGCCGAAAATCAACGCGGTAAGGGCGACACTGGCTCGCCGGAAGTGCAGATTGCGCTCCTCACCGCGCGTATCAACGGTCTCACCGACCATTTCAAGACCAACGTCAAGGATCATCACTCGCGTCGCGGGTTGCTGCGCATGGTTTCGCGCCGCCGCAAGCTGCTCGATTACCTGAAGTCGCGCAA
>JBDTPJ010000157.1:0-4552 GCA_039932755.1 Betaproteobacteria bacterium | reverse complement strand
TCTTGCGGTCGCCTTCCTTCTTGTCCATGCCGAACGCCAACGCCGCCGCCGTGGGTTCGTTGATGATCCGCTTGACCTCGAGACCGGCGATCTTGCCCGCGTCCTTGGTCGCTTGCCGCTGCGAGTCGTTGAAGTACGCCGGGACCGTGATGACGGCCTCCGTGACTTCCTCGCCGAGATAGTCCTCGGCCGTCTTTTTCATCTTGCGCAGGATTTCCGCCGACACCTGCTGCGACGCAATTTTTTTGCCGCGCACCTCGACCCAGGCGTCGCCGTTGTCGGCCTTGACGATGCTGTAGGGCATCAGCTTGATGTCCTTCTGCACTTCCTTTTCATCGAACTTGCGGCCGATCAGCCGCTTGATCGCGTACAGCGTGTTCTTGGGATTGGTCACGGCCTGCCGCTTGGCCGACGCGCCGACCAGGATTTCGCCGTCGTCCTGGTACGCGACAACGGAAGGCGTAGTGCGCGCGCCTTCGGAATTTTCGATGACCTTTGGCGTGCCGCCCTCCATGATGGAAACGCAACTGTTGGTGGTGCCCAGGTCGATGCCGATGATCTTGCCCATGATTTGCAACCTCCGTGATTTGCTCGTTGATACGAATTTGTCTGCCGAATTGAGTACCTGTGCGTCAGATGGGGATTTTGTGTTTCATATCAACCCAGATGAAGCACTTCCGGAATGCTTTATTCCTTGCCCTTGGCCACCGTTACCAGGGCCGGCCGAAGCACGCGATCGTTGATGAGATAGCCCTTCTGGAATACGTTGACGACCGTGTTGGGCGCCTGGTCCGCATCGACCATCTGCATCGCCTGGTGACGGTGTGGGTCGTACTTTTCGCCCACAGGATTGAGTTCGACGACCTGGGCGCGGTCGAAGGACGCATTCAGCGCTTTGAGCGTCAATTCCGCGCCGGACTTAAGCGTCTCGAGCGTGACATTGCCGGCCGCCAACGATTGTTCCAGCGCGTCCTTGACGGGCAGCAGGTCCTCCGCAAATCGTTCCACCGCGTATTTGTGCGCCCTTGCGACATCGGCCAGCGATTGCTTGCGGACGTTGTCGGTTTCGGCCCTCGCGCGAAGCCATGCGTCCTTTAGCTCCGCGACCTCCGATTCGGCCTTGATCAACTGAGGGATGAGATCGTCGGCTACGCCTCCGGCTTCCGCGCCGGACATGGCGTCCGCGCCACCGGCTGCCGCGGCAGACTCTGCGGCGGTGGGTATGTTCTGGTCTTGGGTCATACGTCCTATCCTGGAATCGAATTTGCTAACCGTACGCACGTTGGGGTCATTAGGGGCGATTCAAGCCCCCCGCGCGTCATTGCCAAAATATCGTTTTTTTACAATGCGTTACTCGCTCACGAACTGGCGAGGCCCAGGTCGAAAGGATTCCTGAAATGCGGGAGACCCGAGACTCAGGTCTTGGCGCCCATCACCTTGGCGCGCAACAGGGTGGCTTCCCGAGCCTGCGCTTCGGGCGGTTCCGCGAGCCAGCCGTCGAGATTGCGGAACACCATGTCGGTGAGCGCTGCAATCCAAAGAGGGTGCTCGTTCAGGCACGGGATCACCCGGAACTCCTTGCCTCCGGATTCCAGGAATGTCACCCGTGCCTCCATGCCAATTTCCTCCAATGTTTCAAGGCAATCGGAGACAAACCCGGGGCAGAAGACATCGACGTGCTTTACGCCTTCGCGCCCAAGCACCTTCAGGACGTCGGACGTGTAGGGCTTGAGCCAGGGCGCCTTGCCGAAGCGTGACTGGAATGTCAGGGTCCATTGCGCCGGCGTGAGGCCCAGTTCCTGCGCGAGCAGCCGGCCGGTCGTGTGGCACAGGCAGTGGTAAGGGTCGCCCTTGTCCAACGTCTGCTGCGGAAGACCGTGAAAGGACAGGACCACGCGATCCGGGCGTCCGTTCTTCGTCCAGAAGTCGTTGACGTTTTGCGCCAACGCCTTGATGTAGCCCGGGTCCGCATGAAAAGTATCGACAAAGCGCAGCGCGGGCACGCGCCGGACGTGCTTCAAATGGTCGGCAACGGCATCGAGCGTTGCCGCCGTGGTACTCGCCGCATATTGCGGATACAGCGGCATGACCAGGATTTTTTCACAATTCGCGGCGCGCAGGCGGTCGATGGCTTTGCCGATGCTCGGGTTGCCGTAGCGCATTCCGAGTTCGACGGGACAACTGTCGGCGGGAAAGCCGGCAATCTTGAGTCGTTGCCCCAGGTAACCCAGCAGCAGCGTCCGTTGTTTTTGGCTGTGGACTAGAAGTGGCGAGCCGTCCTTGGTCCAGATCGAAGCATATTTCCGAGCCGATTGCGTCGGCCGGACCAACAGGATCACGCCGTAGAGTATCGGCTTCCAGAGCCACGCCGGGATCTCGATCACGCGCGGATCGGTCAGGAACTGCGCAAGATAGCGCCGCACGGCCGATGGCTTGGGCTCGTCGGGCGTGCCGAGGTTAACGAGCAAGACGCCAGCGCGGGGCACGCGGTCGTGCGCGAACGGCGGCTCAGGCGCGTGCGGCAAGCGTCACCTCAACACGCGACATTACAGCGCCGGCGCGCCGCGCGGAGGCTTGTTCATCCAGGCGTCGAGTCCGCGTTTGGCCTGTGCCCGGATCGCGTTGCGCACGATCGGCGTGCCGCCGAGTAGCGTGCCTTTGAGTCCCAGCGCCATCCGGCTCCAGCGCCACAAGTCGAACGAATCGACATGGCGGACGATTCGACCTTCGGCAAAAGTGAAGGTGGCGTCGATGACGTTGTGCACCGGGCGGCCCGTGGCGGAAAACGTATAGCGCGGCTCCCAGTGCGCGCTGCCGGTCGTGTCGTCAGCGCGCACGTCGCGCCAGGCGAGTTTCAAATCGGTGCCTCGTTCGCACAACATCGACCACATGGCGCCCACCTGCGCGCCTTCGAGGTCGAACACCGGGTCGGTGAAATGCGCATCGGGGGCATAACAGGTGGCCATGGTGGCACCGTCCCTGCGGGCAAACGCCGCATAGAAGCGCTCGATCAGCGCAGCATTCGGATGGGGTTCAATCATGGTTCGCAAGACTTCATTCGTATTTCGTTCAGGCTTCAATCGTCATTCAACTGCGCCGTCATCGCGTTGGACAGTAGCTTGGCCGTGACATCGACGATGGGTATCACCCGCTCGTAGGCCATGCGTGTCGGCCCGATCACCCCCAGAGTGCCGATGACCTGGCCGTTGGCTTCGTAAGGTGCGGTGATGACACTGTACTCGTCCAGCGGTGACAGCCCGGATTCGCCGCCGATGTAGATCTGCACGCCCTGCGCCCGTTGGGACACGTCAAGAAGATGCAGGATCGATGTCTTCTGGTCGAACATGTCGAAAAGCCGGCGCAAGCGATCCATGTTCGACGACGGGCCGTCCGTATGCATGAGATTGCGCTCGCCAGTGACGAACAGCGACTCGGTTTCCGCCAGCGCACCCTCGCCCGCTTCCACCGCTGCGGTCATCAGGCCCGCAATGTCCTCTCGCAACGCGCGCAATTCATCCGCAATGCGTCCCCGGATCGAACTGAAGGGTTGGCCGGCGAAGTTGTGATTGAAGTAGTTGGTGGCCTCGACCAATTGCGACTGGGAATACACGCGGTCTGTATGCAGGATTCGGTTCTGCACGTCGCCCTCGGCCGTCACCAGGATGAGCAGGACGCGCCGCTCGGACAGTCGCAGGAATTCGAGGTGGCGAAACGACGCCTCGCGCCGCTTGGGTGTCATGACCACGCCTGCGAACTGGGTCAACTGCGACAAGAGTCCTGCCGCCGCGCTCATCAGCTGCTGCGGCCGGTCGGCGATGAGTTCGCCTTCGAGCCGGTTGATCTCGTTTTGCTCCAGCGGCTTCATGACCATCAGGCTGTCGACAAAGAAACGATAGCCCTTGGGCGTGGGCACGCGCCCGGCCGACGTATGCGGGCTGCTGATGAAGCCCAACTCCTCCAGGTCGGCCATGACGTTGCGGATGGTGGCGGGCGACAATTCCAGACCGGAGTGGCGCGACAACGCGCGCGAGCCCACCGGCTGCCCATCGCCGATGTAACGCTCGATCAGAGTCTTTAAGAGGTGCTGCGCCCGCGCTTCCAGCATGGCGTCGATTTTACCGCCTGATCCAGTCCCGAAGTGCCTCATTCATGAATGCACTTTTGGACGAGGTTTGGATTTGCACCGGCTGTGGTTTAATCGTCACCATGTCGCAAGCTGTCGCCGCGCCCACGTTTCCCCGCGTCGCCCTCGTCGGTCGCTATGCGAGTCCCGGTCTGGCCGTGCCTTTGGCCCGGCTTGCAAATTACCTGCGCGCCACCGGTCGCACGGTGATCCTCGAAGGCGAAACCGCACGCTTCGCACCGTTGCCAGGCTACCCGACCGCGGCAGCCGAGGAGCTTGGGCGGGCAGTCGACCTGGCCATCGTGCTCGGCGGCGACGGGACCATGCTCTCCGTTGCGCGCCGGTTGGCACCTTCCGGTGTGCCGGTGATCGGCATCAACCAGGGACGCTTAGGCTTCCTGACCGACATTCCTCTGGCCCGGATGGAGG
>JBDTPJ010000156.1:0-4620 GCA_039932755.1 Betaproteobacteria bacterium | reverse complement strand
ATGTTGTATTCGCGCGAGCCGCGCTCGTCGGTGTGGCCCTGCAGCGTGACCTTGGCCGTCCGGTTGCCGGCGAGATACTTGCCGTGCGCCTCGATTTGCGCCTTGTACTTGTCCTCGACCACAAAGCTGTCGAATTCGAAATAGACACTGCGCTTGGACAGCACATTGCCGGGATCCTTGAGCGGGTTCATGCCACCCGCACCGGTGGATGAGCCGGACACGCCCGATGTGGAAGCGCCACTGGTGGAGGTGCCCGGGTTGGCCGCGGCCGCGGCTGCAGCGGCCGTCGATTGGTCGTCGACCGGCGCCGTCGGTTGCGTAGAACATCCCGCGAGAACAGTCACTAGAGCGGCCACCGCGGTTGCGGCGATCAGGAATTTTTTCATGGAGCCTCCTGCGTTAGATGCGCGGGCGCTGTGGGAGCACGGCGCGAGAAAGGAAAGTTCACGATTGTGATCATGGCCGCGGGAACGGCCCCCATGCGGGTTCGCGCACGTCGGTTGCGGGAGCAACGAGCCGCTGCTTCACACGTCCGTCACTGGAGACCGCGGCCAATATACCACGGCCCCCAGCCTCGTTTGCGTAGAGGATCAGCTTGCCGTTGGGCGCAATGCTCGGCGATTCGTCCAGTGGTCCAGTGGTGAGAACCTGCACCTGCCGCGACGCGAAATCCTGCACCGCGATCTGGAAGCGGCCGCCATCGCGGCGCACGAAGGCGAAACCCTTGCCGTCTGGAAACGGCCGTGGCGACACGTTGTAGCTGCCATCGAACGTGACGCGCTCGACCGCACCGCCCGCCAGCGTCATGCGGTAGATCTGCGGACTGCCACCGCGGTCGGAGGTGAAGAGAATGGATTTGCCATCCGGCATGAACATCGCTTCCGTGTCGATGCTGGACGAAGTCATTACGCGGTGTGGATTGCTGCCATCGGCATTCATTAAATAGAGCTGCGACCCGCCGTCCTTGGTTAGCGTGACCGCCAGCGTGCGGCCATCCGGCGACCAGGCTGGCGAACTGTTGCTGCCGCGAAAATTGGCCACCGCCGCGCGCGCGCCAGTGGCCAGGTTTTGTACATACACAACCGGCTTCTTGCTTTCGAAGGAAACGTAGACGATGCGCATGCCATCAGGCGCCCACCGCGGCGACAACATCGGTTCGTTGGAGGTGACGATGGTTTGCGGGTCGAAGCCGTCGGCGTCGGCCACCAGCAATTGGTAGCGCGTCCCCAGCTTGGTGATGTAGGCGATGCGGGTCGAGAAGACGCCAGGGTCGCCGGTCATTTTTTCGTAGATGACGTCGGCGATCTTGTGCGCGGTGGCGCGAAACTGCGCCGGTGTGACCGCGTATACCATCGCCACCAGCGGCGCCTGCTTGACCACATCGACCAGGACGAAGCGGACTTCCACGCGGCCATCCGCCAGCGGCTTGGCCGAGCCAATGACCACCGCATCTGCGCCCCTGGCGCGCCACGCGGCCGCTTGCACGTCCTCGATGCGCGTCGGACGCGGCACGATGCCCGACGGGTCGACCAGCTTGAACAGGCCGGAGCGCGCAAGATCGGCGCCGACGATGAACGAGATGCTCGTGGGACCGGCGGGCTCGCCGTCGAACGGGACGATCGCAATGGGAATGGCGGTGGCGCCACCACCGACGATCTCGATGGTGAGCTGCGCGCGAGCAGGTTCGAGCGGAAGTAGAGTCAGCCCCGGAACGGCAAATACCAAGGCGAAGGCGAGGCGAAGCGAGCGGAGCAGGAGCATTGTTGTTTTGGACTGTTCGCGGTTATGCGCAGCCAATCGCTTGAGGAGTTTGGATTATAACGAAGGGAAGGACGCGAACGGGTTGACCGCGGACAAGCCGTTGGAGTTCCGCGAGATCCAGGAAACGTCACTGGGTCCACGCCCCCGATCGAGTCGAGGACAGGTGTGCGGGGACGACGCTTTCTCGCGGAACTCAGTGCGGCGCGACTGCCGTGGCAAAGCCGAAGGCCATGGTCAGGCGATCGGCCACCCGTCGCGCCTCGTCGCGATCCTTGAATGGGCCGACGAAGACGCGGTACAGGCCGCTTTGCTCGCGTACCTTGGGCTCGACCTGGGCCGAGGCCAGTTGCGCCTGTACGTGGGCGAGGAACGCCTGCGCATTGTTGAAGTTCTGGAACGCGCCCAATTGCACCGCGAAGCCGCCGGAGGACTCGCTGCTGATCGGCGCGGCCTGGGGCACGTCCACCGTGCGCAGCGGCGCCGTGTTTGTGTCCGATTGCGCAGTGGGAGACAGGGCCGAAGGCGGTGCGACGGCCACGACCGTGCCGCCTTCACCCGGAATGATGGACTCCACGACGACCTCGCCACTCCCCCTGGCGGCGACGCCGATCCGGTTCGCGGCGGCGTACGACAGGTCGATGATGCGGTCGTGCAGGAAGGGGCCGCGATCGTTGACCCGCACCACCACGCTCTTGCCCGTCGCCATATTGGTGACCCGCGCATAGGAAGGCAGCGGCAGTGTAGGGTGCGCGGCGCTCATGGCATACATGTCGTAGGTTTCGCCGTTGGACGTTTTCTGGCCGTGAAATTTGCGTCCATACCACGAGGCAATGCCGCGTTCCTTATAGGCGCGCAATGCCGTCGCGGGAACGTAGTCCTTGCCCAGCACCGTGTAAGGGCGATTGGCAAAGCGATTGAGCGGCTCGAGCCGGGGCGTGGCGTCCGGGATCGAGTCCAGGTTGGAGGGTGGGTTGTCTCCCGGGCCGTCGTCCTTGTAGTACTTGCTCGACGTCGTCGGCGCAGACGCCGAAGGGCCGGAGGATGAGGGCGGTCCCTTCTTCGGCGCGCTGCTGCATGCGGCGAGCAACATAGAGCCGAGGCACAGGAGTAAAGGCAGGGATTTCATTCTGGTTCACAATCTACCATTGCGCTTGCAAGAAGCACAAAAATGGCGACCTATCTCTTTGCATGGAACCCGTCGATTTGGAACTGGCCCGAACTGTCCGCCGACGTTCGCCGGCTCAAGCGGCGTGGCCACTACGACACCGAGTGGAACTCCGGCCGTGTAAGGACCATCGAGATCGGCAGCCGCGCGTTCCTGATCCGCGTGGGCGTGCCGCCGAAGGGCATTTTCGGCGCTGGACACACGTTGACCGCGCCGGTGCCAACCCCGCATTGGCGTCCGGAAAAGGCCGCCGTGGGAGCTATTCAACAACGTCTGACGCTGCGCTTCGAATCACTGTTCGAGCTGCCGCGCGTGACCTACGACGACCTGGGCGTGTCGCCCTTCGCACGATTCCGGTGGGGTGTGCGATCCTCCGGCGTGCGCATCCCGTCCACGTTGGCTGACAGGCTGGAGGACTTGTGGGAGGCGCGCACGGCAATTGCGGCCCCTCGCAAATAGCACATCCAATTCGCTCGGCAATTCGTAAGTTTGCAGAGGGTGCGGCCGACCGAGATGATGGCTGTGCCGGGAGGGGAGTCCTCCCTCGTAGCCGACGCGAATTGCTATAGCGTGTCGAGCGGGCTGATGACGCCGCGCCCGCCGCGATTGAGCACATGGGTGTAGATCATCGTGGTGCTCACCTCCGAGTGGCCGAGCAGTTCCTGCGCAGTGCGTATGTCGTACCCCGCTTCGAGCAGGTGCGTGGCGAAGGAATGTCGAAGCGTGTGCGGGGTTGCAGGCTTGGTAAGCCCGACGTCCAGCACCGCCTGGCGCATCGCCCGCTGAAATGCCTGGTCGCCCAGGTGCTGGCGTCGCACCGCGCCGCCGCGGGGGTCGCGCGACAAGGTCGGCGCCGGGAACACATATTGCCAACCCCAATTGCGCGCCGCGCCAGGATACTTGCGGCCCAGGGCATCGGGCAGGAACACTTCGCCGCGGCCCGCGTGGAGATCCTCGTCGTGCAACTCGCGCGCAGCCGCCATCTGCCGCCAGAGCGGCGCGGACAGCCGGTCCGGCAACATCGCGACGCGGTCTTTGTGACCCTTGCCGTCGCGAATCAGGATTTCCCGGCGCGTGAACTCGACGTCCTTTACGCGCAGGCGCATCCCTTCCATCACCCGCATACCGGTTCCGTACAGCAGGTTCCCGATCAGGCGGTGCACCCCGCGCAGTCGCGGCAGAAGCTGAGCGACCTCCTCGCGCGTGAGCACCACAGGCATGCGCTGTGGAGACTTCGCCCGCTCGACGTGATCGAGCCAGGGCAGCTCGACTCCGATGACCTCCTTGTACATGAAGAGCAGTCCGCTCTTGGCCTGGTTTTGCGTGCTGGCGGAAACGCCACGGTCGACGGCGAGATAGGTCAGGAACGCCTCCACTTCGGGTGCCCCAAGTTTCAACGGGTGCCGCTTGCCGTGGAAAAGAATGAAGCGTTTAATCCAGTCGAGATACGCTTGCTCCGTGCGCAGGCTAAAGTGTTTCAGCCGGATCTTGTTGCGGCAGAGTTCAAGAAACGGAAGGGGTGGAATTTCTGACATCCGACTGTAGCGATTAGGTTCCCGCTATTCGACCTCGACTTTTGATTTTGTGGCATTTTCTTGCGCGAGAACAGTGGCCATTTGGATGATTGACGCATTCCTTCCCGTCAGGACTAGGTGCCTAGGATCAGCGGCTAGGTCCTACATTTTTCGTTAGGC
>JBDTPJ010000155.1:0-4842 GCA_039932755.1 Betaproteobacteria bacterium | reverse complement strand
GTGACGCGCGACACGATCCCGTGCCGGCCATCCACCGTGATGAGATCGCCCAGCCGGATCGAGCGGTCGAGCAGGATCGTGAAGCCCGCGATGTAATTGGCCGCGAGCTTTTGCAGGCCGAGGCCAATGCCCACACCCAGCGCACCGCCGAACACCGTGAGGAGGGTCAAGTCGAATCCGATCGCCTGCAGCGCGATCAGCACACCGGCCATCAACAAGACCGCGCGCACGAATTTGGCGAGTACCGCTTTGACATTGGTGTCGAAGGACGTGGCCTGCAGCAGCCGCTGCTCGATCAATCCTGACAACCACAGCGTCACGATCAACGTCAGGATTACCGCAAATATGCCGCTGCCCAACGAGAGCAGGGAAATTTCCGACCGGCCGATCGGGAACCGGATGGAGTCCAGTTCCGCTGCGAGGTCCGGCAGCACCCCGGTAAAATAGAGGATCAAGACGCCCCAGATCGTAAACGCGATGGCCCGCTCGCCCGCCTTGAGCCACGCCTGCGACGCAAAGAGCTTGCGCATCGCGTAGACGACCATCCGGATTGCGGCCAGGGCCAGCAGCAAAGGCATGGCGATGTCGATGAAGACCGCACGCGAGCCATAGTGGCGAAATGCAAAACGCGCGACGACCAGCAGCAGCAAGGCGGTGAGTGGAAACACGACGCGGGCGAAGCCGGCCTGGAGGCCAGGATGACTGCGAATTTCCGAGGCGCGGGCGCGCCGCGCCAGGCTGCGGTCGAAGTACCACGCGAGGCCGATGCAGACGAAAACTGCGCCCAGTTCCGCCCAGCCGCGCGGCGTGACGAGAAGCAACTGCAAGCGCGACATGTCGATGGGTTCTAGCATGGGGCGCTACGCTAGCACAACCCATTGTCGTCGGCCCGGCAAGTGCGCGTTCAATTAACGTCGCCGGATTCCCGCGTTCGCGGGAATGACGCAAAATTGGATGAGGCGAGGACGACCAGCTTAGGAGGTGCGAGGGAACGACGAACTTACTTGGCGCGTTCCAGCACCGCGGCAAAAAAGCCGTCACAGCCGTGCCGATGCGGCAACAGCTTCAGCGTGGTTCCGGTATCGAGCGGGATGTTGGCGCGTGCGAGATCGGCGGCGGCATTGCCCTCGCTGAAATCAGGATGTGCGGCCAGAAACTGCGCGACGACCGCCTCGTTCTCGTCCGGCAGCACGCTGCACGTGGCGTACACGAGCCGTCCGCCGGGTTTGACCAGCGTCGCCGCCCCTTTGAGGATCGACGCCTGTTTGGCGGCGAGGTCAGCGACGGCGGATTCCGGCTGCCGCCACTTGAGATCGGGATTGCGGCGCAACGTGCCAAAGCCGGTGCACGGCGCGTCGACAAGCACTCGGTCGATCTTGCCGGCGAGGCGCTTCACCTTGGTGTCGCGTTCGTTCGCGAGCACCTGCGGATGGACGTTGGAAAGTCCCGAGCGCTTCAGGCGCGGCGCAAAATTCTGCAGCCGCTTCTGCGACGTATCGAACGCGTACAGACGCCCCTGCGAGCGCATCAGCGCGCCAAGCAGCAGCGTCTTGCCACCCGCACCGGCGCAAAAATCCACCACCATGTCCTGGCGCTTGGGCGCGACCACGTAGCCGATCAGCTGGCTGCCCTCGTCCTGCACTTCGAGCCTGCCGTCGACGAGCCATGGATGCTGCGTCAGCGACACCCGCCCGGCGATGCGTATGCCCAGTGGCGAAAAAGGTGTCGGCGTCGCGGTGAAGCCATCTGCGGCCAGCGCCGCAAGAGCCTCGTCACGCGTTGCGCGCAACGGGTTCACGCGCAGGTCGAACGCCGCGGGCGTCACCCACGCGCGCGCCAGCGCAACCCGCTCGTCATCGCCGAAGGCAACGCCAAGTCGGTCCCACAGCCAATCCGGCAGGTCATGCGCAACGGCGGGCGGTAGCGGGTCATGCAGACGCGACTTGAACGCGCGCAACCAGGTCTCGTCGGCCGACTTGAGCGCGGGTTCCAGGTCGCGCAGCGAGCGTCCCTGCTCGCGCACGAGAACGGCGAGCGCCAGCTTGCGCGGCTCGTTGCTGGCAGCCAGCGCCTCCAGCGAGCGCATCCGTCGCAGCAGCGCGAACACGCCTTCGGCGACGAACGCGCGATCGTGCTGGCCCATTTCCGGATTGGCGCGGAAGAAGGCGCGCAGGCCATTGTCGGCGGGCACGTCGAAGCGGCGCACGCGCTCGATCGCGGACGCAAGCGCCGCGACCTGGTTGGCGCGGATATTCACTCCACCTTCCCCTCGTCGACCTTGATCGAACTCAGCAGGACTTCCAGTGTGCCGCGGTCGGTGTTGACCACGCGCATCTTGACGGGAATGTAACGCAGCGCGGGCGCCAGCCAGACGTAGGCGTCGGTCTTGCCGTCGTCGCTGCGGCGATGCCAGCGCTCGGCATCCACGGTTCCTTGCGCCCACTCGATTTTCTCGGTGTCCTCGCGCGTGACCGTGTAATGCGTCATGCGCCGGGGCGTGGCGAGGCTGAATGACATCACGTCACTCGTGGGCGGTGTGAAATAGAACTGCCACATGATGGTCATCGGGTCGAAGGTCGGCAGGTCGAGCGCCGCGGTCTTGTCCCCATGCATGGTCACGATTCCCGCCTCCCAGTCGAAGAGCGCCGACTCGCGCCGATCGGGTCCGCCGCGCTCGACATTGAATTCGAGCGGCTGCAATCCGGTGGCGGTGATCAGGCCGCGGCTTTCCACCTTGCCCTGTCCGCGCAGGATCAACGCAGCGAGGCCGCGTGCCCTGCCAACGGTCGAGATCTTGTATTGATTGTCCGTGTGTTCGAAACGATACGTTGCTTCGCCGATCAGGAAACCGAGCGTTCCGTAGTAGACGTCGTACGCGAGATCCACGCGCGGCGGCAGGACAGGCATGGTCACCATGGCGCCAGGTATGACTTCCGGCGCGGCTGCGGCGGCCGCTTCGGCGTCGGCTGCGGCGGAGCCGGCAGTCTCGGCCGTCCCGGACTCGGCCGCGGCAGTGGTGTCCTCGACTGCCGCGGTGGCCGGGGCCGGCGCCTCGACGGGTGGCGGCTGCACCGTGGCACGCTTCGGGCGGGGCTTTGGCTTGGCCACCGCAATCGCCACAGGTGCGGGCGGAGCGGGCATCTCGGTCAACGTGACCGCCAGCGGTGCGGAATCGGGCGTTTCCGGCAAGCTCGCCGGCCAGAACGTAAACGCAAAATGCACCGCGAGCGACAGCAGCAGCGCGACGATCAGCACCCACCGCGTGCGTGGGCCCATGGCAGGCAATGCCATGCGCGACGGGACCATCGTTGCCATTGTCAATTCCCTAGCGCCGGAACACGAAGCACGTCTGCATCCGCGGGTTGCGGAACCCTCTTAACGCGTACCCGGCGTCCCGCGATGACCAGGCGTCCTTCGCAAAACCAGCGAACGGCCGCGGGTAACAATGCGTGTTCCTGTACCAGCACCCGGGCGCCCAAGCTTGTTTCATCATCATCGTCGTGCACCGGCACTGCCGCTTGCGCGACGATCGGGCCGCCATCGACTTCAGGCGTGACGAAGTGAACAGTGCAGCCGTGGATGCGCGCACCGTCCGCCAATGCGCGACGATGCGTGTGCAGGCCGGGGTAGAGCGGGAGCAGCGAGGGATGGACGTTCATGAGCCTGCCTGCGTAGCGAGTTACCAACGCTGCGCCCAGCACCCGCATGAATCCGGCCAGGACCACGAGATCGGGCTGACCGGCGTCGATGGCCCGCGCCAAGGCCGCATCGAAGGCATCGCGCGTGGCGAAGTCCCGATGGTCGAGGCAGGTAGTTTCCACTTCCTGCGCGCGCGCAATCGCAATGCCTGGCGCATCGGGAACATTGGCGATGACATGGGTGATCGTGCCGCCCAAGGTGGCATCGCGCATGGCGGCGAGCAATGCCGCGAGATTGGTGCCGCGACCGGAAATGAGGACGGTTATGCGCTTGGTCATCGCACCAACCGAATGGCAACCACGCGGGACCTCCGCTCGGATACCAAAATGAGCGGGCGCGACGAAGTAGAAATGCGAAGCGGAATCAGACGACGACCGTGGCCGGCTCGCCCGCGGGCTGCGCGACGATTTCACCGATGCGAAATGTCCGTTCCCCGGCCGCGTCGAGAAAGCGCAATGCGCGCTCGGCATCAGCGGCGGCAACGACGACCGCCATGCCAATGCCGCAATTGAAGACGCGATGCATCTCGGCGTCGGCCACGTTGCCATGACGCTGCAGCCAGTCGAAGATCGCGGGTTGCGTCCATGCATCGCGCGCGAGTCGCGCCTGCAGGCCGGTCGGCAACATGCGCGGCACGTTCTCGACAAGACCGCCGCCCGTGATGTGCGCCATGCCCTTGACTCGAAGCTCGCGTAATAAGGCGAGCAACGGCTTGACGTAGATGCGCGTGGGCGCCATCAGGGCGTCGCTGAGCGTGTTCGGCTGCGTTGGAGTGAAGGGCGCCTCGAGGTTGGCAGAACTCGCGGCGACGATTCGGCGGATGAGCGAAAAGCCATTGGAATGCGGGCCACTCGAGGCCAATCCCAGCACCACGTCGCCGGCTACGATCGTGCTGCCGTCGATGATCCTGTCCCGCTCCACGACGCCGACGGCGAAACCCGCGAGATCGTATTCACCGGGGGCGTACATGCCTGGCATTTCCGCCGTTTCGCCGCCGATCAGCGCGCAGCCCGCCTGTTCGCATCCGGCGGCCACACCCTTGATCACTTCCGCGGCGACATCGACGTCGAGCTTTCCAGTCGCGTAATAGTCGAGGAAGAACAGCGGTTCGGCACCTTGCACCAGGATGTCGTTGACGCTCAT
>JBDTPJ010000154.1:0-4846 GCA_039932755.1 Betaproteobacteria bacterium | reverse complement strand
ATCAACCAGGGACGCTTAGGCTTCCTGACCGACATTCCTCTGGCCCGGATGGAGGCCACGCTCGATGCCATGCTGGCAGGCCACTATGTCGAGGAACGCCGCACGGTCTTGGCCGCCGTGGTCGTTCGCAACGACGGCGTTCGCGACGAAGCGTTCGCGCTGAACGAAGTCGTCATCAATCGCGGCGCATTGGGCAGCATGATCGATTGCGCGGTCGAGATCGACGGACGCTTCGTATACTCCATGCGCGCGGATGGCATCATCGTCGCCACGCCGACCGGATCCACGGCCTACGCGCTCTCCGCTGGCGGTCCGATTCTCGATCCGCAACTCGCGTCATTCCTGCTGGTGCCGGTGGCGCCGCACGCGCTCACCCACCGTCCGATCGCCATTTCCGACTCCGCGCAGATCGCGATCACCGTCGTGCGGGCGCGCGACGCCGGTTTCCACTGCGATGGCCAGGCGCATTTCACGCTGGCCGAAGGCGATCGCGTCCTGCTGTCTCGCGCAACGCACGCAGCGCGCCTTTTGCATCCGGAGGGCCACGACTACTTCGCCATGCTGCGCGAAAAGCTGCATTGGAGCGAGACGCCGGAGCGCCTGAGCGAAATTCGCAATGGCGGATCTGCGGTCGCCGCGAGCCCGGACGGCAAACGCTAAATGCGCGAGGTCGACCCTCACTGGAGCACGGGTGGCATGCTCCTGGTAATTCGCTAGCCCATGCTACGGTTGCTGTCGATTCGCAATTTCGTCGTGGTCGACACAATCGATGTCGAGTTCACGCGCGGACTCACGGTCCTCACCGGCGAAACGGGCGCGGGCAAGTCGATCCTCCTCGATGCGCTTTCTCTCCTGTTGGGGGACCGCTTTGAATTGCGCCAGTTGCGTCCGGGTGCGGAACGAGCGGAGCTTGCCGCAGAATTCGATGTGACCGACGCACCCGCCGTGGGCGCGTGGCTCGCGGAGCAGGAACTCTCAAGTGATGGCGACGGCGTGCTTCTGCGCCGCGTGCTCGACGCGCAGGGCCGAAGCCGTGCGTGGATCAACGGCCGGCCGGCGACCTTGGCCCACTTGAAGGACCTCGGCGAAATGCTGGTCGACCTGCACGGCCAGCATGCGCATCAGTCATTGGCGCACCCCGGCGCCCAGCGCGTTCTCGTTGACGCCTTTGGCGGGTTCACCACGCTGACCCGCGAAGTGGCGGAGAGTTTTCGGGGTTGGCGAATCGCGCTGGAAAAATGCGCCGCCGCGGCCCATGCCGCACAGGCGACATCCACCGAACGCGAATTTCTCGACGCGCGGCGCCGCGAACTGTCCGCGCTCCAGTTGAACGACACCGAATGGGCCCACCTGTCGGCGACCCAATCACGCTTATCCCATGCAGCGGACCTGATCGCCGCAGCAACGCAAAGCGGCGAAGCGCTGGCGGAAGGCGATGACGCGCTGACCGTTCGCTTGGGACAATTGACGCAACGCCTCAAGGCCGCCGCGGTAAACGACCCGACGCTGGCAGAGGTCGTGGCGCTTCTCGAACCTGCCGCAGTCGAGCTCGAGGAGGCGGCGCGCGCGCTGCGCGAGTACCTGCGCCGTCTGGACCTCGATCCCCAGGAGTTGCAACGCGTCGAAGTCCGGCTATCGGCCATTCACGACCTTGCGCGCCGACATCGCGTGCGGCCCGAAGCGTTGCCCTCGTTATTGGCGGAGACCGAGGCGCGTCTCGCGGCACTGGCCGAATCGGCAGACGAGGAAGCACTCGCGCGGCGCGCTGTGGAAGCGGAAGCAACGTTTCGAACCCACGCCGATCACTTGCGCAACAAGCGTCGCTTCGCCGCCACGGAATTGGCGCATCGCGTCACGGCCGCGATGCAAACGCTGAGCATGGCCGGCGGCCGGCTGGAGGTGGCACTCGAACCACTGGCAACGCCGGCGAGCTACGGACTGGACGAGATAGAATTCCGCGTTGCGACACATCCCAAGCAGGCACTGGGGCCGCTGGCCCGCGTTGCCTCCGGCGGCGAACTTTCGCGAATCGCGCTGGCCATCCAGGTGGTCGCTAGCGAGGTCGGCCAGATCCCAACCCTGGTGTTCGACGAGGTGGACAGCGGCATTGGAGGCGCGGTCGCCGCTACGGTCGGCAGCCTGCTGCAGAAGCTTGGCTCGGACCGGCAAGTTCTTTGCGTCACTCACCTGCCACAGGTTGCCGCGTGCGCCGATGCGCATTTCCGGGTCAGCAAGTCAGGCAATGGCGAAGGCGTGCGCAGCGAATTGGCGCAGCTCAAGGCTGCCGATCGCGTGGAAGAATTGGCACGAATGCTGGGTGGCGCCGCGGTCACGTCAAAAACGCGTGCCGCCGCGAAGGAGATGCTGCATTCAGGCGTCCGGCGGCTCGATTGAATGACCGCAGGAATGCGCAGTCAGCCAGCGGCAATCTGGACTCAGTGCAGCGACGCCGAATAACGCGAGCTGCCGTCCAGCACAGACTTCGGCCATCAACCCCGGGGCTTGCCGTTGCTCGCGACCTTGGCCGGGAACGTGCCCTTGACCGGCTTGGTGCGGCCCTTCGCGACGGGTTTCGATAGCGCGGTCTTCGCGTTAGGCAGTGCCGTGCCTTCGCCGGTTTCAAGCCAATGCTTGACGCGCTGCGCGTCGCCTAGGCGGGCGTACTTGCCAAACGAGTCGAGCAGCACGATGACCATGGGCCTGCTCGCGATCGTCGCCAGCATGACCACGCAGCGTCCGGCTTCGCGGATGTAGCCCGTTTTCTGGAGCTTGATGTCCCATGCCACGTTCTTGACCAGCGCATTGGAATTGTTGAATCCCAGCATCTGTCCGGTGGGCTGCACTTCGACAAAGTGCGCCGGCGTTGTCGTGTAATCGCGGATTAGCGGGTATTGCGCCGCCGCTCCGACCATCCGCGCCAGATCATTGGCGGTAGACACGTTGTTGGGCGACAGGCCCGTCGGATCTTCGAACTTGGTGCGAGTCATTCCCAGCACGGCCGCCTTGGCATTCATCGCCGCGACAAACTCCGAAACTCCACCGGGATAATGGCGCGCCAGCGAGGACGCCGCACGGTTCTCGGAGGACATCAGCGCGAGGCGCAGCATCTCTCCGCGTGACAGCGTGGATCCCATGCGCAAGCGCGACCGGCTGCCTTTGAGGTAGTCGAAATCGTCCATATCCACGGCGACGAGCTCGTCAAGCGAAGGATTGGCATCCAGCACGACCATTGCCGTCATGAGCTTGGTCAGGGAAGCGATGGGCGTCACTGTATCTGCCGCCTTTGAGTAGACGAGATGCCCGTCCTGCGCATCGAGTACGAGCGCGTTGGCCGACGCCAGCCGGAGCTTGCCCGGATCGGGGTACGGTGCAGCAGCCAAGGACGCCGTCATGAGCGGCCCAAGGATGCAAGCAAAAACAATGATTAAGGTGCGTTTCATCAGATCGGGCTTAAAGAGTCCAGACGCGTTATCGCATGGCCCGGCGTCGGGCGTCAATGCCCTTGGTGCATCAAGGACTTAACTTGTGCCGGTTTGTGGGTATTTGGTCAGCAAGCCCCGTGCCCAGGGCCACTGGCGGGCGCAAAGCAGGGGAGTCAAGTTTGCGCCGGGCACGGCATCCACCTACAACGCCTGTTCGCTGTGTCAGGTGGACAGGACCGGTGACGCCTCCGGCGCACGCCGCTCCTCGTCCTGCTGCAGTCGCCACATCCGCGAGTAGACCCCGTTGGCGGCCAGCAAGTTCGCGTGCGCTCCCCGCTCCACGATGCGGCCGTGCTCGAGCACCAGGATTTCGTCGGCGTCGACGACCGTGGAAAGCCGATGGGCGATCGTCAGTGTCGTGTGATTTTGTGCAATTGCCGACAATTCGGCCTGTATCGCCTTCTCCGCCTTCGAATCCAGCGCGCTCGTTGCCTCGTCGAAAATCAGCACATGGGGCGCCTTGAGGATCGCGCGCGCAATGGCTACACGCTGCTTTTCGCCGCCGGACAGCTTCAACCCGCGCTCGCCCACGGGGGTGGCGTAGCCCTCGGGCAAGCCTGCGATGAATTCGTGAATCTGTGCCGTGCGCGCAGCCGCAACGATTTCCTCGCGGGTCGCGCCCGTTTTGCCATAGGCGATGTTGTATTCGATCGAGTCGTTGAACAGCACCGTATCCTGCGGCACGATGCCTATCGCAGCGCGCACCGAGGTCTGCTGCACTTCGCGTATGTCCTGTCCGTCGATGGTGATGCGGCCGGCGCCGATGTCGTAAAAGCGGTAGAGCAAGCGCGCGAGCGTCGACTTGCCCGAGCCCGACGGCCCGACTACCGCCACGGTGCGACCCGCCGGTATCGCGAACGACACGTCGAACAATATCTGGCGATTGGTCTCATAGCTGAAATAGACGTGCTCGAAGCGGACTTCGGCGCCGCGGATGGCCAGCGGCGGCGCATCGGGCTGGTCCTTGATCTCGGCGTTCTCCTCGATTAGCGCGAACAGCCGCTCCATGTCGGCCAGCGCCTGCTTGATTTCGCGATAGATGACACCCAGGAAATTGAGCGGGATATAGAGCTGGATCATGAACGCGTTGACCAACACCAGGTCGCCGATGGTCATCGTCCCATCCACCACGCCCACCGTCGCCCGCCACATGATCAGCGTCACGGCAATCGCGATGATCGCGCTCTGGCCGATGTTGAGCGTCGACAGCGACGTCTGGCTCTTGACCGCCGCCTTCTCCCAGCGCTGCATGCTTTCGTCGTAGCGCTTCGCCTCCCATTCCTCGTTGCCAAAGTACTTCACCGTCTCATAGTTGAGCAGGCTGTCGATGGCCCGGGTGTTGGCCTTGGAGTCGAGGTCGTTCA
>JBDTPJ010000153.1:0-5013 GCA_039932755.1 Betaproteobacteria bacterium | reverse complement strand
GCCGCCGCGAATCGGCCTCTACTTCCCGCCAGCGCGGGCATCGGACTGCGCGCTCCGCATGTCGGACAGGTGTTGGCAGAGCTCCCGCCCGTGCAATGGTTTGAAGTCCACAGCGAGAATTACTTTGCGGAGGGCGGTCCTGCGCTGGCGGCACTGGACCGGATTCGCGCGGACTATCCGCTGTCACTGCACGGCGTGGGCCTGTCGCTCGGGTCGACTGACCCGCTCGATGTCGTGCACCTGGCCAAATTGGAACGCCTGGTCGACCGCGTGGAACCTGCATCCATTTCCGAACATCTGTGCTGGAGCAGCGTCAACGGTCGGCACTACAACGACTTGCTGCCGCTGCCCTACACCGACGAGGCGCTTGACCACGTCTGTGCGCGCGTCTGCGCCGTGCAGGATTTTCTCGGCCGCGGAATCCTGGTCGAAAACGTCTCGAGCTATTTTGCATTCCCGGAGTCGACCCTCGATGAAGCTGCATTTGTCGCAAGCGTCGCGGCGCGCACAGGCTGCAAGTTGCTCCTGGACGTGAACAATGTCTACGTCAATGCGCACAACCACGGCATCGATGCCGACGCGTACCTGGCTGCCATTCCGCGCAATGCTGTCGCGGAAATGCACCTGGCCGGATTCGACACCAGTGGAACCTGCCTCATCGATACCCATGGTGCGCCGGTCGCGCCGGAGGTGTGGGCGTTATACGCGCGGGCGATTGCGCGCTTCGGGCCGGTACCTACACTCATCGAATGGGACGTGGACCTGCCAGCGTTTGCCGTGTTGCAACGCGAAGCTGCGACCGCACAGGCCGTACTGGAGGCAAAACATGTCGTCGTTGCGTGACCTGCAGACCGGTTTCGCGGCCGAACTTGCGCGCGATCCTGGCCCGACAGACCAACGCATCGGGATCTATCGCACTACCGTGACCGCCAATTTTCGCAATGCACTCGGTGCGACGTATCCCGTTGTGCGGCAGCTGGTTGGTGCGTCGTTTTTCAACACCGCCGTCGATGCCTATGTGCGACAGCATCCATCGATCGGTGGCGACCTCAATGTCTATGGGAGCCACTTAGGCGACTTTCTTGCGAACTATCCGCACGCCAACGAGCTGCCTTATCTCCCCGATGTCGCCCGGCTCGAATGGGCCATCGATGAAGCAAACCGCGCCGCCGACGTTGCCGCCTGGCCCGAGGACCTCATCGCAGCGCTCGCTGCGATTCCCTCGGACAAGGTGCCCGCGCAGAGTTTCCTGCTCGATCCGTCGTGCCGCCTGGTAACGTCGCGGTATCCATTGCTGCGAATCTGGCAAGTCCATCAGCCGAGATTCGAAGGCGCGATGGATGTCATTTTCGGCGAAGGTATCGATTGGCTCCTCGTGCGGCGTGAGTCGGGTGCCGTGATCATTGAGCGGCTGGAACCCGGCGACTTTGCCTTGCTTTTCACGTTGCACGCGGGTGGCAACCTGGGCGCCGCAGTGGAAGCCGCAATCGCCGCCGATTCCTCCTTTGTCTTCAGCCTATCTCTGACGAAATTCATCGCCTGCCGCACACTGGCGGCCTTGCGCCGCGGTTGAAAGCTCTCCGAATCCCACGCGACAATCGTCCAGCTGCCCCGATTTCCGAGGAGCCAAATAGGTAGAAACTTCGCACCTCATGTCGCATTCGCGGCGGACCGTCCGGCAGGTGTGCGCAGGATACAATTGACGCTCATCGCCGGTCCGCACTTCGGCACGGTATCGCCATTCGAGATCCGATTGTTCGAGAGTCCAATTGTCCGACCGACCCAACCCGACACCCCAGTCCGGTGACGACGCCCTCGTCAAGAGTTACAACGATGTTCTCTACACCAGCTTTCCGGATTCTGCGCGCCATCCGGATCGACTCGCAGCAATTGGCACGCTGCTGGGGCTCGACGTCGCACCCGTCGCCAGTTCGCGCGTGCTCGAACTGGCGTGCGGCGACGGATTGAACTTGATTCCCATCGCAGCGACGTTGCCCAACGCAACCTTTGTCGGATTCGACTATGCCGCACGACCGGTGGCGCGCGCGCAAGGGATGGCCCGTGACCTCAAGTTGACCAACGTCCAACTGCTGCAGCTCGACCTGCGCGAGCTGCCCGCGGATCTCGGCCAATTCGACTACATCGTTGCGCATGGCCTCTATTCGTGGATCCCGGAGGAGGTTCGCGCACATGTGATGCCGCTCATCGCGCGTCACCTGGCGCCCAAAGGGGTGGCTTTCGTGAGCTATAACACTTTGCCCGGTTGCCACATGCGCCGCGCCGTGTGGGAAATGCTCAAGTTCCACACGCGAAACATCGCCGACATGCCGGGCAAAGTCGCGGCCGCGCGTTCGGTCCTGAACATGGTGGCGACACCGATCGACAATGAAAGCGTGGGCCAGCAGGCCATGCGCGCGGAAGTCCGCGGCGCTGCGGAGGGTACCGATGCCGCGCTCGCGCACGACGACATGAGCGAGCCCAACAATCCCGTGTACTTCCACGAATTCATGGCCGACGCGGCGAGCGCTGGACTGGCTTTTCTGGCCGAGGCGCGCTTGAGCACGATGATGGGTGGCAGCCTGTCTCCCGACGTGCGGCAGGCACTGCGGCCACTGGACCGGCTGGCACGAGAACAATATCTGGACTTCATCCACTTCCGGCGCTTCCGTGAATCGTTGTTATGCCACGCGCATGCACTGTCGCAATACGTCGTGCAACCTTCCCGCACGCTGGGAATGCACATCCTCGCGTCGCTGAACATGCGCAGAACGGCCGCAAATGACGCTTCCGCTCGGCCGCCGGACGCAGATCTCGACGCCATCAGGTCATTCCTGCTTGCGCGCTGGCCAGGAACCGTTCCAGTCGCCGAGCTTGCGCAATGGCGGCAACTGAACGCAACGTCTGCCGGACGCGCCGCGTCGCGGCCCACCGAGTTGCTGGTGGCGGAGCTCTATGTCGCGGGACTGGTGGACCTGCGCACCGTGCCGGTTTCGGCCGTCGCCGTTCCAGGTGAACGCCCCGAGGCCTTCCCGGCAGCGCGCTGGATCAATCGCGAATACGAAGTCATTCCAAACCTATATCACGAGGCGCTGCGACATCAGGACCCAATCGGACAGAAACTCTTGGCGCTGCTTGACGGGACGCGGACGCGCGAGGAGTTGATGGCCGCCCTGGGCGGACCCTTTTCCGGGCCGTCCGGACGCGCGCAGTTGGACGACGTGCTGACAACGCTAGGCAGCCGGGCGTTGCTGGTGGCCTAGCGGCCCTCGGGAAAGTCGGTGCGTCGCATACGTCAGATTGCCCGAAGACCATCTTCCGCAGGAATGACTGGCCGCGCAGCGCGCATCGACCACCGCCCAACTCGGGCCTACAATTCCCGGGGTTCCTGCTCCTGATCCGGCCAGTGTTTCGGGGCCCCGCATTGGCCTTTCCATTTGTCGCGGTCCCCAAATGAACGAGGAGAAGACTGATGGCGACCTACATCGCGCTTTCCAACTTTACCGAACAGGGCGTTCGCGGATTGAAGGACACGACGAGACGCGCGGACGCCGTCAAGGAGGCCGCAAAAAAATTCGGCGCCAACATGACGCAGGTCTATTGGACGCTGGGGAAATATGACCTCGTGGCCGTTATCGAAGCACCGGATGACGAGTCGGCAACCGCTTTTGTGCTGGCCATCAGTTCCGCGGGAAATATCCGCATGCAGACGCTGCGGGCATTCAACAAGGATGAAATGGACGGGATTCTGGCCAAGATGGGCTAAGGTCCCTGCCGCCCGAATCCTCGGGCTCCACCCGGTCGCGAAAAGCGCGGTCACTGATCAAGATGGCCGCGGGACTAGTCACGGCAGGCACGCTGCATAGACATGCTGCAGGGATGATTTCCCCGTTGGCATGCCCAAAGGGAATTGCTCGCCAGGGCAAACGCTGAGTAGAATATTCACACGGTTGTCCCTAAAGAATTCAAGTAACGTTGTGGCAATCCTCGGCAAGGCTGGAGCGAAAATCATGCAAGCCTATTTGTATGGACCGAAGTTCATGTGGAATCTGCAATGCTCGGTGGGCAAGGGCGGAGTCAACAGTGTTTCCAGCGACGTGTCGTTCATCCAGTGGTACTACACCCACGCCGCATACTTCCATCTGACCGAACCGACAAACAAGGCGATCTACAGAGACGTCAGGATCACCGGCGCCTGCAATGGGACCGACAACGACCCGCTGGTAGCGGCTATCCTCGCCCAACAGCGCTCCATGAACCATCCTTCCATCGACGGCAGGGTGAGCGTGGTCACGGGGTCCGGGAAGGTTGGCGCGAACGCATTCTTCCTGCTGCGGCTGGAGGCCCGCTTTGCGGTCATGTTTCCGAATGCCTGGCCAAGGTTGGATCTCATCCCCAACTGCCCCGGAAGCGTCATGCAGGCGTCACGCGACGCGGTGCCCAACATGGCTGAATTGACACGCTGAAGGTGCGTCATCCGGCGAGAGCCGCGAGGCGATCGGTTCTGAGATGGGCGCGGGCAATAGCCAGCCGCTTCCACTCGATGTTGATGCCAAATCCGGATGGTTTCGTGACGACCTCGAGGGATGGATCGTCGCATGTTCAACCCCTGGTCAGGTGCCGCAGAACGTGCGATAGCGCGCTGTCACGGCGGCGGGCGCCGGCTCGGCGAAAGGCGCAACTTCGGGTGTCTCGTCGTACGGGCGCCTGAGTGCGTCAAGTAGTCGTTCGAAAGGTCCAAAGTCATCGCGGTCAGAAGCCGCAGCCAACGCCTCTTCCACGCGATGGTTGCGGGCGATGACAATGGGACTGACGGCGCGCATCTGATTGGCACGTATTTTCCCTGAGGTTGACCGGGTACGCTCTACGTCGTCACTCTCGCTGGCGCAGCGGGCTCGCCAGCGGGCCAGCCATGCATCGGGCGCGCTGACATTGGCGAACAGCGCGCGCAGTGGCGCATCGAAGCAGCGCGCGTCCGTCCCCTAGCTGCGAGGAGAAGCCGCCGAACTGGTGGCC
>JBDTPJ010000152.1:0-5186 GCA_039932755.1 Betaproteobacteria bacterium | reverse complement strand
GTGTAGTAGCGCATCAGGATGTGCGGCAACGCGGCCGTTCCAACCATCAGGCAGAACACCAGCGCGAGGAAGTTGCGTCGCGACACGTCGCGCGCCGCGTCGTCCTTGCCGGGGAACGCTTCCGCGTGGCGCAGCGGAGGCCCCGCGCGCGCGATGAGTGCCGCTTCCTTGGTCCATGCCACCTTGGCTTCTTCCGCGTCCTTCGGATACAGGTCCAACGCCTTGGTTGCTGCGGCGACCTGATCGGCGGGCGCATTGTCCACCTTCAGCTTGTCGAGAGCACCTGCAAGTGCCTGCTTGCCCGATTCGAACGAAGCCGGCACGTCCTTCAGCTTGGCGCTGGCGGCATCGGCACGGGCTTTGAATATGCCGCGGACCTCGAGCTCTTTCGGGTCCTTGATGAATTTCTCTTCGAGCGCCGTGACCTTTTCGAGTTGCTTGCCGTAAACGATCTGCGGGATCGGGACGCCGGTCTGCTTCACCGATAGCCAGACCACCGGAATCATGTAGGCGACGATCAGGATGATGTACTGCGCCACCTGTGTCCACGTCACCGCGCGCATCCCACCCAGGAACGAACAAACCAGGATGCCGCTCAAGCCCAGGAAGATGCCGTATTGGAACGGCACGCCGGTCAGGCGCGTGGTGATGATACCCACGCCGTAAATCTGCGCTACCACGTATGTGAACGAGCACAGGATCGCGGCGAAGATGCCGATCGCCCGCGGAATGTTACCGCCATAGCGGGCGCCGAGAAAGTCGGGGATGGTGAACTGGCCGAACTTGCGCAGGTACGGCGCAAGGAACAACGCGACGAGGACGTAGCCGCCTGTCCAGCCGAGCACGAACGCGAGCCCGCCGAAACCGGCCAGGTACAGCGTTCCGGCCATCCCGATGAACGATGCCGCGCTCATCCAGTCGGCGCCTGTCGCCATGCCATTGAACAGTGCCGGAACGCGCCGGCCCGCTACGTAATACTCGGCTGCGTCCGAGGTGCGGCTGATCACACCGATACCCGCGTACAGTCCGACCGTAGCGGCCAGGAAGATATAGCCGATCCATTGGCGCGAAAGGCCCATCTGCTCGGCGATCGCGAGCAGGACCACGAACACCAGGAAACCACCCGTGTAGAACGAGTAGACCCTCTTCAGCTGTGACTTGAAGCCGGCATTCGTGCTGGCCGAAAACAGGCCCCCCGTACCGGCTGCCGCTTGAGTTGCTGGAATGCCGGCCATTATGCGTCCTCCCCTTCAGCCACATCGTAAACGCGGTCGAGGTTGTTCATGTAGCGCGCGTAAAACCAGATGATGATCACGTAGATGACCAACGAACCTTGCGCCGCCATGTAGAAGGCGAACGGCCAGCCGAAGAAGTTGAACGAGAGATCACGCGCGTAATACATCAGCACGAACGTGACCATGAACCAGATGAAAAGGAGAATGCTCGTTATTCTGAGATTCTTGCTCCAGTACTCGCGATGCTTCTCGCTCAACTGCATGGCAACCCCCCTGAAAAAAATTTCGAATGTCATGATGTCCGGACAGTCGCTGGCAGCTTTTTTATGTTGTTTTCCCTTGCAACCCCGGGCAAACATTTGCGCCAAATTTTGCGGAGTATAGCCCAGCTTTGCCGAAGTGCAACATATCTGCCCGGCGGCCGGCCCCGATCCGCCCGCCGCCCATCCGGCGGGATGCCTGTTGCCGGACGCTGGCGACCGCTCAGTCCAGCGTCCCGGACTTGAGCCCCGTCTCCCGCTCCAGCTGGCGCGCGAACTTGGGCTCGAATGTCGCCAGATGGTCAAGAATCATCTGGGTCTTGCCGGTCCGACCGAGCTGGTGCTGGACCCGCGCCAGCTGGTACCAGCCGTAGGGGCTCATCGGCTGCAGCTTCGTATTCCGTTCGAGCGGTGAGACCGCCGCCTCGGGTTGATGCGTCGAAATCAGCGACAGTGCCATGCCGTACAACGCGCGGTCGTGGTCGGGATTCGCCTTGAGTGCCGCCTGGAACGCGGTGATCGCGTTGGAATGGTCGTTGGATTCCTGCAGCAGGAAGCCACGGTTGAAATGCGCCTCCGCATCGCCCGGCTTGACCGCAAGCAGGCGATCGAACATTGCCAGTGACTCACGCTTGCGTCCCAACTGCACATACTGGAATCCCATTGACGCGATGGCGAGCGTATCGCGAGGATCGATGTTCAACATGCGCTGGTAGTACTCGAGCGCCACCTCGCGCCGCCGGAGCAGCACGCACCAGGCCGCAATCTGGTTGTAGTACCACCGGCGCAGGCGGTCATTCATTGTGATTGCAGGCATTGGGCAACCGCCTGACCATGGCGAACACACGTGGCCGCGATTTCGATCATGATCCAGATGTAAGCTACCAGCAGCAGGGAAAAGGCCACCAGTGGCAAATGCCGGTCGGGAATGAAACGGGGCGCAATCCAGCGGCAGGGCTTGACCACCGGCGAAGCCACCAGCACGAACAACCGGTAGAAGACGTTCTTGTCGGGCGCTTGACCCATCATGCGGGTGAGCACCGAGGTCGCCGCCTGCCCCGCCAATGCGAACAGCGGAATCGCCACCATGACCTGAAGCATGCGGAGCCAGAAGAGCGTCGATTGAAGGTCGTTCACGGGTTGGATAGCGCGCGTACCGGCTGTGGTGGGTGGCGCAATCCCGATCGGTACGCCTGGCCGCAGTTTACCGAATCGTCCGCATGCCGGGTGGCATGTCGGTACGCAGCATCGATTCAGATCAATCCGATACTGCTGGCCGCGGCCCCGGCCAGGACTGAAACGAACGCGAGCAGCACGAGCGAGATGCCGACAAATTCGGCGCGGTCTCCGTCCGGCACGTGCAGCACGCGATCCGCGCCCATCCACAGCAGGTAAAGCGTATGGCACAGTGCGACCACACCCACAGCCGCCATGACCGGCAGCACCAGCGTCGCACCGGCCAGCAGCACCGGAATCGAGCCGTAGGTGGCGACCTTCAGCGCACGGACAAAATCGCGGGTGCAGCCGAACATCGGCGCGAGCAGCGTGAAGATTCCGGCCAGCGCGAAGATCGAACCAATGGACGCGAAATAGGTGGTCGCGCCGGCCGCAAAAATGCCTTCAGCGGGAACGAGGAAGCCATGGAGGGGATCCCATTCGCGATCGAAAGTCCGCATTCCGAAGGTTGTGGCAATGGGCGCCAGCGCCGCCAGCGGCAGGATGTAGCGCAGGAGCAGCGAGTCAACCGTGGTGTTTTCCGCGTCGATGCGCTCCCACTCCGCCCGCGGGCGCAGAAACAGGTTGTAGATGCGGCGCAGCGATGGCATGGGTTTCCGGTGTCCTGTCGGTAAGTATTGCGATAGCCCGGCTTTGGCCTAGGTGCTGCTTCCCAGCCATTTTTGCTGGCGCGCGGTCCGTACCAGCGCGCTGAATACGGCCTGTCCCTGCGGTGCGGCGATTGCCCGCAACAACAGCAACAGCTCGGCGGTCGCCAGCGCGTCCGCGGCAGCATTGTGCCGCAGCGAGCATTCGATACCGAATACCGAAAGCCAGTCGTCGAGGCTGCCTCCGCCCCGCTTCCGGGCCTCGGGTGCCAATGCCGCTGCCAGCGGAGCGAGGTCCAGCCATGGCCCGTCGTCATCGGGCGGCATCCCGGCGCGATGGCACGCGTTGCGCAGCACCTCACGATCGAAGTCGACGTGAAATCCCACCCGTGGCGCGCCGGCGGCCCACTCGCGGAATGCGGCCAGCGTGGCGGGTTCCGGCGTTCCTTGGGCCTGTGCCTGATGGCCGATTCCATGCACGACGATGTTCTCGGCGGCGCACGGCGCATCATTCCGCAGGACGATTTCGAAACTGTCGCCGACCCGGATTCCGTCATCGTCGACCGCGACGCCGCCGATGGCGAGCAACTTGTCGCGCGTCGAGTCGAGCCCCGACGTTTCGGTGTCGATAACCACCCAGCGCCCGGCAGCGGACCCCGACACATCGCGGCGCCTCGCACCGCCAAGCCAGTGCCGCAACGAAGCGAACACCATGTTCATCCGGGATAGTCGACTTCGAGTCGCTGCTGCACCTTGCGGATCTGGCGCACGGCTTCCTTCAGGATCCGCCGGTCGAGATCGCTCAGGCGTGCCACCGGCACGACATTCGGATTGTCGCCGCCGTGCTCTCCGGATGCGACGCGACGATGCTGCTCGCGCAGGCGCAGGAGTTGCACATACTCGAACGCATGGCACCAGCCGTGAATTTCGCCGGCACCTATACCCTTGAGTGCGCCCGCCCGCTCCATGCGTTCGACGGTGCCGGTAGCCGCAATGCCAGTGGCGAGGGAAAAGATGCGCGCGGCATCGACGAACGGAACGCTGCCGCTCATCTTGAGATCGATGCCTTCGACACCGGAACTTTCCGCCACCCGCAACTCGCCCCGCCAATTCAGTGGCGGACGATTCCGGAGCGCGTTGTCGGCCATCTGCTTCAGGAACCGCGCATTGGCGGCAGCGCGGCGGGCAATGTCGGCGCGCAACTCGTCCGCAAGTCGCGCTTCACCCCACAGCGCGCGAAAGTCGAAGAAAATGTTGGAGGCCAGCAGGCTCACCGGATCGCCCCGGTCGATCCAGATTGCGAACGCGGTCTTCCATTCATCGAGACTGGCGCACCACTTGGGGTTCATCGCCATGATCCCGCCTTTGCACAGCGGGTAGCCGCAGCGGTCCAATGCCTCATTGACCCTGCGGGCGAAGGGCAGGAGTCGCTCGCGGGCCGCATCCGCGGCGATGCGAGAATCGCCGGCCACAAAGATGAGCCCGTTGTCCTGGTCGGTCGCTATCGTCTGCTCGGACCGGCCTTCGGAACCCATGCCCAGCCAGGTGAGCTCGAGTCCGGACAAATCGAAAGCGGGCGCGGTAATCTCGAGAACGCGCACCGTGAGGCGGTCGTTGAGACTGGAAATCATCCGGGTCAGCTGCCCGGCGGCAACGCCTTGCGCCACGAGCGCATGCGACAGCGCGCGGATGTCGACCGCGCACTGGACCAGCGTCTCTAAGGTGGGGGCACGGCGCAGCGCCGAGGCCAGCTCGCGCACCGAAAGACGCTGCATGCTGAACAAATCGCGCTCGGACACCACGCCGGACACCCTGCCGTCATCGTCCCGAATGACGACGTGCCGGATACCGCTGCCGGCCATCACCAG
>JBDTPJ010000151.1:0-5246 GCA_039932755.1 Betaproteobacteria bacterium | reverse complement strand
GCCGGCGTGACGATGATGACCGACATCGAGAAGTACCTGTCGTTCGTGCTCACGATGTTCATCGCCTTCGGCATTACCTTCGAGGTGCCGGTGATCGTCGTCGTGCTCGTGCGGATGCGCGTGGTCAGCCTGGAGAAGCTGCGCCAGATCCGTCCCTATGTGATTGTCGGCGCCTTCGTGGTCGGCGCTATCTTCACGCCGCCCGACGTGGTGTCGCAGCTGATGCTTGCTGTGCCGCTATGGGTCCTGTACGAGCTCGGGCTGTTGCTCGCCCGCTTCGTGAGCGCGTCCAAAACGGACGGCGATGAGTCCGAGGACGAGACGGGGGCGGTCGCGAAATGACGCACTGCGCGTGCGCGCATCCATTCGCCCGCGCAGGTCTGCGCTGACGGGTCTCACTGCTGCGCGGGCTTGGGACGCTTGCCCACCATCACATCGATGTCGACGGGCTTGCCGTCCCGGACCAGGCGCACCTTGGCACTGGAACCAGGCGGTAGTTCAGCGATACGCGCAAGCAACTGCGGCACGCTGCGCGTCGGTTTGCCGGCCACTTCCACGATCACGTCGCGGGCGACGATCCCGGCGCTCTCCGCAGGTCCGCCGCGCTGCATACTTCGGATCAGGACGCCTTCGCTGGCGGAAAGCGCCAGCGACTTCACCTGGTCAGGCGTCAATGACTGCGGTTCGATGCCAAACCAGCCGCGCGTCACTTCTCCATCGCGGATGATCTGCTCGAATACGGTCTTGGCCAGCGACACAGGAATCGAGAACGCGATGCCGTTGGACGCCCCGGTCTGCGAAAAAATCGTGCTGTTGATGCCAATCAGGTTGCCCGCGGTATCAATGAGCGCGCCACCGGAATTGCCGGGATTGATCGCGGCATCGGTCTGGATGAAATCCTCAAAACGGTTCACGCCCAGGAAATTTCGCCCAAGTGCGCTCACGATGCCGGCTGTGACCGTATTGCCGAATCCAAAGGGGTTGCCAATTGCCAGCACCACGTCGCCCACCTGCAGGTCCTCTGCGTGACCCAGCGTGATCGCGGGCAGGTTGTCCCCCTCGGCCTTGAGCACCGCGATGTCCGATTCCGGGTCGGTCCCGCGCACCGTCGCCTTGAACCGGCGACCGTCGCTTAGCACCAGCTGGATGTCATCCGCGCCCTGGATCACGTGGTGGTTGGTGATGACGAATCCTTCCGGCGAAACGATAACACCGGATCCCAAGCTGGTCTGGCGCTGGGTGCCGCCGCGGTCGAAGTCCGGGAAATAGCGGCGAAACACGGGATCATCGGTCAGCGGGCTGCGCGAGCGCACTTCCTTGCTGGTGACGATGTTGACTACCGCCGGCATCGCCTTTTTCGCGGCGTCCGCATAGGTGGTGACCTTGGCGGTGACCACCGGCGTGGTGGTCTCCTGCGTGACGATGACATTGCCGACCTTTTCCACGTGGCGCGACGGGAGGAGATCCGGCCGTAACGTCGAGACGACGAAGAGCGCAGCAAGGCACAGCGTGCATGCCTGCGCGAAAAGGAGCCAGATTCGAAGCAACATGGTGAAAGTATAGTGGGCTGCGTGGGCCGGCAATCGTGCCGAATCTGCAGTGTTGGTGTAGTTGGGTTCCAACTGGCTGATTCGACGACACATTCTCAGAGGTTTTGCTGTCCAGGCTTCCGGCGGGAGGAGCAAATCCCGTATAATCCGGGGGTTTTGCGAAATCGCTGCGAAAACGGTACTCCTCCAGAAGGGGCGGCACCTTCGGTTGCAGCACTTCTAGGGATACGGGGATGGCTGAAACAACGTTCAACCAAAACGAGGGCAACGCGGTGAACAAATCCCGCCGCCGCCTCCTGATCGGCACGGGCGTTGTCGGTGGCGTGGGCGCCGCGACAGCCACCGTCCCGTTCGTGATGTCGTTCTGGCCCTCCGCGCGCGCCAAGGCAGCCGGCGCGCCTATCGAGGTGGACATCAGCAAGATCGAACCGGGCCAGAAGATCGACGTCGAATGGCGCGGCAAGGTGTGCTGGCTCGTGAACCGCACCAAGCCCATGCTGGATTCGCTGCCCAAGCTCGACTCACGCCTGGCCGATCCCAATTCCAATGTGCCGCAGCAACCTGCCAACTGCAAGAACGAGCGCCGCTCGATCAAGGAGGCGATGTGGGTTGCCGTGGGTATCTGCACGCATCTGGGCTGCTCGCCGACATTTCGCCCCGAGGTAGCGCCCGCGGATTTAGGTGCCGATTGGCTGGGCGGGTTCTTTTGTCCATGCCACCAGTCGAAATTCGACCTCGCGGGACGTGTCTACAAGGGTGTGCCGGCGCCGACGAATCTCGTCGTCCCGCCGCACAAGTACCTGACCGATACGCGCATTGCGATCGGAATTGGCGAAGACGGCAAGGCAGCCTGACGGAGCGGGAACGTGCAAAAAATAATGAACTGGATCGACGCGCGCTTTCCGCTGACAGCCCTATGGGAAAGCCAGTGGGGCAAGTATGTCGCGCCGAAGAATTTCAACTTCTGGTACTACTTCGGCTCGCTGGCCACGTTCGTGCTGGTGCTGCAGATCATCACCGGCATCATCCTGACGATGAACTACAAGCCGGATGCCGCGCGCGCATTCGAGTCGGTCGAGTACATCATGCGCGATGTGGAGTGGGGCTGGCTCATCCGCTACATGCATTCCACCGGCGCGTCGCTGTTCTTCGTCGTCGTCTACCTGCACATGTTTCGCGGACTCATGTACGGCAGCTACCGCAAGCCGCGCGAACTGCTGTGGATCTTCGGTTGCCTCATCTACCTCTGCCTGATGGCCGAGGCGTTCTTCGGCTATCTCCTGCCGTGGGGCCAGATGTCCTACTGGGGCGCGCAGGTCATCGTGAACCTCTTTGCCACCGTGCCTTTCATCGGCGAGGATCTGTCGCAGTGGATCCGCGGCGACTATACGATTTCCGACATCACGCTGAACCGCTTCTTCGCGTTCCACGTGGCCGCCTTTCCGTTGCTGCTGCTGGGCCTGGTCGCTGCGCATCTCATGGCGCTGCATGAAGTCGGTTCCAACAACCCCGACGGCATCGAGATCAAGGACCAGCCCAAGGACCCGGAGACCGGCCAGCCGCTGGACGGCATCTACAGCCATCCCTACTACACGATCAAGGACATCGTCGGCGTGATCGTGTTCCTGGCCGTGTTCTCGATCATCGTGTTCTTCGTGCCGGACATGGGTGGCTACTTCCTCGAGGCCAACAACTACGTTCCCGCCAATCCGCTGCAAACGCCCGAGCACATTGCGCCCGTGTGGTATTTCACGCCCTACTACGCGATTCTGCGCGCCGTGCCATCCGTGCTGCTGCCGTTCCTGCCCGCGACACAGTTCTACGGTGTGATCGCCATGGGGGCGGCGGTCATGGTCTTCTTCGCGTTGCCATGGCTCGACCGCGGCAAGGTCAAGTCGATTCGCTATCGCGGCACGCTGTACAAGTCGTGGCTGGCCGCCTTCGTCATCGCGTTCCTGTTCCTGGGCTACCTGGGCGTGGTTCCCGTAACCGTCTGGGGTCAGTTCAGCGATGGCCTGCCTGTCCTGGGCGGCGCGGACAAGGCCACCGTGGTGGCGCGGGTGCTCACGCTCGTCTATTTCCTGTTTTTCATCCTCATGCCCTGGTACACGGCACGCGACAAGACCAAGCCGGTGCCAGAAAGGTTGACTTGAAGAACATGAACCGGGCCGCCTACCGCATGAACAAGTTCGTTTGCTCGATGGCCGTGTTGCTGGTCGCCGCGTTGTTGCTTACCGGTGCAGGCTCGGCACTGGCCTCGGGTGGCGCCGACCTGCGCATGGAGCCGGCGCCCGTCAATCGCCTGGATGCCGCGTCGCTGCAACGCGGCGCGCGAAATTTCGTCAACTATTGTCTCAACTGCCATAGCGCAAAGTACATGCGCTACCAGCGGCTGACCGACCTCGGGGTCGATAATTCGATGATCCAGGACAACCTCATGTTCGCCAGCAGCAAGATCGGCGACACGATGGTTCCCGCGATGTCTCCGGCGGACGCCAAGGCGTGGCTGGGTGTTGCGCCACCGGACCTTTCTGTGGTGTCGCATGTGCGCGGCAGCGATTGGATCTACAACTATTTTCTGGGCTTCTATCGCGACGACAAGTCGGCGAGCGGTTGGAACAATCTCGTTTTTCCAAATGTCGCCATGCCGCATGTCGCGTGGGCGCTATCCGGCGCCAGCAAGCTCGTCGAGACGGAATTCGAGGACCATGAAAAGGCGCTGGCCGGCGTGATCGCCGTCAAGGGACTGGCGCTGCTGGAGCCGGGCAAGGATGGCAAGTGGGTCATGCTGACGGTGCAGGCGGATCCGAACTCGCCGGGCACGATGAGCTCTTTGCAATACCAGTCCTGGGTTGCGGACCTGGTGAATTACCTCGACTACATGGCGGAACCGAACAAGAACAAGCGGATCAGCCTTGGAATCATGGTTCTCATTTACCTGGGCGTGCTCTTCACGTTCGCCTACGCGCTGAAGCGCAACTACTGGAAGGAAGTTCACTAAGCCGGAATTGAAACCAAGCCGGCGCGGGGCACGAGCGACGTTCGTGCCCCGTTGTTTTCAGGCGATGCGGCATACAACGTGTCGCCCATGCCTTCCCCATCGCAACCGACGTACCAGACCAAGCGCACCTAGCCCGCGCAGAAGGACCTGACCATGATGACCCTTTATTCCGGGACCACCGACCCGTTCAGCCAGCGTTGCCGCATCGTGCTGCACGAAAAGGGGATGGATTTCCAGATCATCGACGTCGACCTGGACCACAAGCCCGAGGACCTCGCCGTGATGAACCCTTACAACCAGGTGCCCGTGCTGGTTGAGCGTGACCTGGTGCTGCACGAGTCGAATATCATCAACGAATACATCGACGAGCGCTTCCCGCATCCGCAGCTCATGCCGGCGGACCCGGTGATGCGCGCACGCGCGCGCCTCTTCCTGCATCGCTTCGAGAAGGAGCTGTTCGTCCACATCGACGCACTGGAAGGCAACAACCAGAAAAATGCGGACAAGGCGCGCGGCCTGGTGCGCGATTCGCTGCTGCAGATCACGCCGGTGTTCGCCAAGCACAAGCACATGTTGGGCGAGGAATACTCGATGCTCGACGTCGCCATCACGCCACTCCTTTGGCGCCTCGACTACTACGGCATCCAGATGGGCAAGCAGGCGGCGCCGCTGATGAAGTACGCCGAGCGCCTGTT
>JBDTPJ010000150.1:0-5347 GCA_039932755.1 Betaproteobacteria bacterium | reverse complement strand
GGGTGACCTCCTGTCCACCTGGCCGAGGCTGGCAAGGCCGCATCGGGCAACCGCATGCGGCCTTGTTTTTGGCGAGGCAGGAATTCGCTTGCTGGACGCCATTTTCCTGTAATCCACACCGGCTGATAAACTGTTGCTTGCGCCAAGGGGTTTCAATGCCGTGGCTCGCACCAAGGGGTACGAAGATGTTCCGACAGCAAGTTGTGGCGCTGATGTTCGCGGCGGTCGTCGCCGGGAGCGCGCAGGGCCAGGTGGGCGAACTCGTCTTCGCGGTCACGGAAGGTGTCACCTATCAGGCGACCCCGAAGGAAATCCGCGACAAATTTGCGCCGATCGCGGAAGTCCTCGGCAAGGCCACCGGAAAGCGTGTGCGTATGTTGCTCGTGCCTTCATACAACGAGGTTCGGGCAGGTCTCGCCAAGCAGGATTTCGACGTGGCGTTCATCCACCCCGCCCATGTCTCGATGGCCGAGATCAAGGCGGGGCGCTACAAATCGGTGGCGTGGACCACGGGATTCACTGAATACACCGTATCGATGCTGATGCTCGCCGCGGCGCCGCTGGCGAATTTGGAGGACCTGAAAGGGAAGACGCTCGTCACTCCCGACCCCGACTCGATTACCGCGGCGATGGTTCGCGCGATGTTCCGTGCCGACAAGATAAAATGGGCAGCGGAACGCGATCCGCCGCCGGGCACGGTGCGCGTCATCACCACGCGCTACCAGGACGCCGTGCCGTTCTACTTGGAAAACGGCTTTGCGCAGGTCGCCGCCACCGCCGCCAACTCGGTCGTCAAGGGCTGGACTGACAAGGGCGGCAAAGTGCTCGTCCGATCGCGGCCGGTGCCGATCAAGCAATTCATCGTGTCGAGCAAGATGCCGCCCGAGGAGCAACAGCGAATCCGCGATGCGCTGATCGGGCTGAAAGACGCGAAAGGTGGCCGCGAGGCGTTGGAAGCCGTCGGTTACAAGAGTTTCGTTGCGACGAACCCGCAGATCGAAGTCGCGGTGATCGACTGGCTGGGGCTGTAGCGCGAAGCCGGCAGGACGATTCCCGCATGGGCACACTGCGCCGACGCTCCGTCCGAGCGATCGGCCGATGACTCCGTCTGCGGAACGTACCCGCGTCCTCTTCGTATGTCTGGGCAACATCTGCCGTTCGCCCATGGCCGAGGTGGTGTTTCGCCACATTTCCCGGCGGGCCGGTCTGGGAGGGCATGTCACCGTCGAATCCGCGGGCATGGGCGATTGGCACGTCGGCAATCCGCCTGACTATCGCGCCATCGAGACTGCGGCTCGCCGCGGCTATGACCTCACGACGGTGCGCGCCCGGCAATTCAAGATGGTGGACTTCGACCGCTTCGACTGGATCCTGCCGGTGGACCGCGCGGTGCTGCGCAGTCTCGAAGGCATGCGTCCAGCGCAATTCAAGGCGAAGTTGCAGCTATTCCTCGAACTCGCGCCGCAGCTCAACAGGCACGATGTGCCGGATCCCTACGACGGAGGGATAAAGGAGTTCGAGTTGGCACTTGACCTGATTGAGCAAGGCAGCGAGGCCCTGGCCGCCCATATTGCGCAGGCGCCGCCGCGCTGACGCCTGCCACCGGTAGCGGGAGCACTTCGATCACCGCGCGATGCGCGGAAGGTACCCTTATGGTGCCTTCTTCGTCATCTCCCATCTGACTGCAGTAACCGACGGCTGGGCGACAAGAATGAAGGTCAGGCGACGCTTGACGCTGAGCAAATCCGAACCCATGGAGTGCCTTTCCGGCAGGGCGGGGTTCCTTTGGGATGGTCCGGATCACGCGCGTGGCTTAGATTGCCGACAACCAGCGGCTGGACAAGTCAATAAAAACAATAGCTTGATGGTGTGATCGCCTGTTTCGATGCCGCGCATCCAAAAGTACGATTGGCATCGTGCGGCCATCGCTCCTATCTTGTCGTTGTGCAGCGCAGCAATTCATTTCGCGCTGTTCAGTAAGTCTCCCATCCTATGGCGGAAGTTGGCATGAACGACAACAACATCGATCCTCAAGAGTTTGCCCGCTATGTGCGCGACGCCGAACGGATGCGCGCGGAAGCCCTGCGGGAGTGGCTATTCAACGTCCGGGGACGGGTGGCGGTCGGAACGAAATGGATCGTCCGACGCGTCCGCACCCTCGTGCGCCGCCGCAACGGGAATCTTTCCGTACCGGCGCCACACCATTGAAATCGGATAGGCAGCATTCGGGCAGGTCGCCGTGGGAGGCGCAATCCGCGGACAGCATGCCGGTTCCCGATCACGGCTCCCTGTGTGGGTTGGGCGCCGACGGCCTCCACCGGCTGCATTTCTGCGACTGGGGACGCCAGGACAATCCACGGGTTGTCTTCTGCGTTCACGGTGACGGTCGGCACGCACGTGAATTCGATGTCCTGGCGCGAGCATTGGCGACAGATTTTCGCGTGATCTGCCCCGACCTGTCGGTGCGTGGTGCAGGTGACTGGCTTGGCACGGCAACGCAACATACCTCCGAACAGTTGCGGGAAGATCTCGTAACGCTTCTATCCCATCTCGAGATCGACCAAGTGGATTGGATTGGTGCGTCGCTCGGCGGACAGATCGGCCTGCGGTTGGCGGCGCAGCCGGGCACGCCCATTCGGCGATTGTTCGTGACCGATGCCGAAACATTCCCGCATGCGATTTCTCCAGCGGAAATTGCCGACATCCGCGAATTCATGGACGCGAATGACACCAGCCGATTCGCGAATCAGCGGTCCTTGCGTGCAGGAGCGTTGCTCAGCGCCTCAACCAGGCGTTCAACGCGGATGGGCTTGGTAAGGTAGTCATCCATGCCGGCGGCGAGGCATTCTTCGCGGTCGCCCTGCATGGCGTTGGCGGTCATGGCGATGATGCGCGGGCGGTCGGTCGCACTCCAGCGCGCGTTGATCTGGCGCGTGGCCTCGAGACCGTCCATCTCGGGCATCTGCACGTCCATCAACACCACATCGTAGGTTTGTCGCGCCAGTGATTCAACGGCCTCGATACCATTGTTGGCGAGATCAGCGCGATAGCCCATCTGTTGCAGCAGGCGCAATGCCAGCTTCTGATTCACTGCGTTGTCTTCCGCCAACAGGATGCGCAGCGGATGTCGCTCGGCCATGCCTGCGTCCATTGTCGGCTTGGCCGGTGTGGCGCGCGATTTAGCGACTTCATCGTGCGCGAGCAGGTTGGCCAATGTGTCGAACAACTGGGACTGCCGCAACGGCTTTGCCAGGTACGCGCTGAATAGTCCCTCGGTGTCGCCGGTTTCGCGCCGGCCGAGCGAGCTGAACAGCACCAGCGGCAAGGTCGGACGCTCGCCGTGCATCTGCCGAGCCAGCGTGAGGCCGTCCATTTCCGGCATGTGCATGTCGAGGATGGCCAGGTCGAACGGCTCACCCAGGCTTATGAAGCGCAGGGCTTCGGCGGGTGATGCGGTATCGCGCGGGACCATGCCCCATTTGGCAGCCTGCAGCGCCAGCACCTTGCGGTTGGTGGCGTTGTCGTCCACGACCAACATGCGTTTGCCGGAAAGGGCTGGCTGCGTGCCGATCAAATCGCGGCGCTGCTGCTGCGGCGATTCGGCCAGTGGTGCCCGTATGGTGAACTTGAACGTCGAGCCCTTGCCCGACCCATCGCTTTCGACCCACATCGTGCCGCCCATGAGCTCGGCCAGCCGCTTGCTGATCGCAAGACCCAGTCCGGTGCCGCCGTACTTGCGCGTGGTTGAACTGTCGGCCTGCGAGAAGGACTGAAACAAGCGACTCTTGCCTTCGTCGGAGAGACCGATGCCGGTGTCGCGCACGGCGAAAGTCAGCTCGGCGTGGCCTGCCGCGACCGGCCCGGCCGTCACACCCAGGACTACTTCGCCAACCTCGGTGAATTTCACGGCGTTGGCCAGGAGATTGAGCAGAACCTGGCGCAGCCGGGTCACATCGCCATTCAACGCTTCCGGGACGTCGCCTTCGAACAGGTAGGCCAGGTCCAAATGCTTTTCTGCGGCGCGCGCGCTCATCAGGTCCAGCGCTGACTCCACGCATTCGCGCAGGTCGAACGGATGCGCCTCGATGTCCATTCGCCCGGCCTCGATTTTGGAAAAATCAAGGATGTCGTTGATGATGGTCAGGAGCGCGTCGCCGGAGTCGCGGATCGTGGCCGCGTAATCGCGCTGCTCGTCGTCGAGTGGCGTGTCGAGCAGCAAACCGCTCATGCCGATCACGGCGTTCATTGGCGTGCGGATTTCGTGGCTCATTGTGGCGAGGAAAGAACTCTTCGCCTCGTTCGCGCCTTCGGCGGCAGCGCGGGCTTCCTGCGCCTCGTTGAACAAACGCGAATTCTGGATCGCGATGACGGCTTGGTCGGCAAAGGAGCTCAAGAGGGCCTGTTCCTTTTCGGTGAATGGCCTGGGAGGCTGCCGGACGACATGTAAGGTGCCAATGGCCCGGCCCTCCCACAACATCGGCGCAATCAACATCGAGAGGTTTCCGACTAAGCGCGCAAACTCGCGCATGGCCTCGGGCACCTTGGGACCATCGGCCATGTCGGGGTAGTGCACCACGCGGCGCTTTTGCATGGGATACGCCTGGTAGCTCTGGCTCAACGGTCGAGGAAAGCCACGGTCGAGCGCCACGGCGGCATCGGGCAAGCGGCTGCTGATCGACGCGTGAAAAATCTGGCCGTCCTCGCGCAGGAGCGAGATGACGGCAATGGCGCCTTCGAACAGCCGCTCACAACTTTGCACGATCTTCTCGAACACCGGCGCCGTATCCGCCACCGAGCTGCTGATGACATTGAGGACCTCGGAAGTAGCGGTCTGTTGCTCCAGCGCCTCCTTGGTCTCGTTGAACAGCCGCGAATTCTGAATGGCGATGACGGCCTGGTCAGCGAAGGTGCCGAGCAGCGCCGTCTCCTTGTCGCTAAAGGGGCGAGGCGGCTGGCGGAAGATGCAGATCGCGCCGATGCCTCGCCCCTCCCACATCATCGGGCTGTAGATCGCGGAGTAGTTGCCGACGGACGTGACGGCCCTGCGCGCGCTTTCGTTCGCGGCGTCACTCGATTGGGCGATGGCCGCGGCATCCGCCACCTGGATGGTGCGTCGCTCTCGAATCGCCTGGCCCGTAAAGGACCCTTCCAGTGCCATCCCTCCGTGTTTGTTGAGTGTTTTGAGTGCCGAGCCGCGCCATTCCGCCACGCTCACGTGATTGTCCTCGCCAACCAGAAAAATCCCCAGCTCGTCGCTCGCGAATAGCCGCTGGCAGCTGTCCAGGATCTTGCCGAACACCGGCGCCGTGTCGGCCACCGAGTTGCTGATGACCTGCAGCACCTCGGC
>JBDTPJ010000149.1:0-5492 GCA_039932755.1 Betaproteobacteria bacterium | reverse complement strand
CGGGGAAGGACGAGCGCCACCTTGCCATCGACCAGGTCGGCATCAAGGACATCCGCTTTCCCGTAGCGTTCGCTGACCACGACGGCGTCGCGCAAGCCACCATCGCGCAATGCAACGTCTACGTGGCGCTGCCCGAGGACCGCAAAGGCACGCACATGTCGCGGATGGTGATGCTGCTCGAGGAGCGTTTTGCGCCAGGTGCGTCCCCCTTGTCAGTGGCGGGCATGCGCGCGTTGCTGGACGATCTGGTCCTGCGACTCAATGTGACGGGTGGGCGCATCGAGCTGCGCTTTCCCTACTTTGTGCGCAAGATCGCGCCAATCTCGGGTGTGGCGAGCCTCCTCGATTACGAAGTGGCGCTGACGGGTGAACTGGCGGACGGCCAGTTCGCGCAGACCGTGGCGGTCGCCGTGCCGGTTACATCCCTGTGCCCGTGCTCCAAGGAAATCTCGGCGTACGGTGCGCATAACCAGCGTTCGCGCGTGACCATCACCGTCCGCCCGACCGACCCCGTGACCATCCACGAATTGCTGCGCATCGCGGAGGAAGAAGCCTCCTGCGAGCTGTACGGAATCCTCAAGCGTTCCGACGAAAAATACGTAACCGAGCGCGCCTATGACAATCCGCGCTTCGTCGAGGACCTCGTGCGCGGCGTTGCCTCACGACTGGGCTCGGATCCGCGCTTCAAGGGTTATTGCGTCGAGGCGGAAAACTTCGAGTCTATCCACAATCACAGCGCGTACGCGCGCATCGCGCAAGGCGTGTAGCGCGGAAGCTTTGCCGTTCGTCGCCGTTCGTCGCGTCCGGCCGCTGTTCCGACCCCTCCTGCCGTCATCCGTCCTGCCGGACCGCGCCGGGCTCGTGCTCGACTCCTACAATCGCGTGTTCAAGCCGGAACCAAACCTCGTCGTGCACACGTACCGCACGTGTCCAGTCGCGCGTCGCTAGATACCAATCACCCGTTGCATGATCCGTTCGTTTAAAGCCAGATACGACGCCATTGCCGAGCGTCTCCTGTCGTCGCTCTCGGAAATCGAACGCCGCGACGTGCGCTCGTTCGACCAGTGGCTGTACCACGACGGCGGCTGGCTCTGGCTGGTGGGTATCCTTTGCGCGACCACGGGAGTTGCGTGGATCGCTTCGCGCCTGCCCTGGAACATGAGCTTTCTCGAAGCGGTGCTCATGTTCAACGCGTTTGTCATCGTGATGCTGTGGGCCGGGCTGTCTGCATGGTTCAGTTACCGCAAGTTTCACGGCAACGCGTTTCGCCTGGCCGCCATCGGTCCCTTGCTGGCGCTGCTCGGCGCATTCGTCGGGGCGAGCATTGCGGGGCTCATCAAGGGCGTCAATCCCTTCGACTGGCTCCACAACAGCGCGCTTTTGCGCCACGTCGTGACCGGCGCGCTGGTGTTCGGTTTTCTCTATACGTTCGTCGTAGCCCTCATCGCTAATCTGCGCAACCGCGAATATCGCGCGCTGGCAGCCAATCTGGAGGCCGAGGCGCGGCAAAGTGATCTCTCGCGGCAACTGGCGGAGTCCAAGTTGAAGCTCCTGCAGCAGCAGATCGAGCCGCATTTCCTTTTCAACACGCTGGGGAGCGCACAGCAACTGGCCGAGAAAAGCGCGCCTGACGCGGCGCGCCTTATCAGTGACCTGATCCGCTTCCTGCGCGCCACCACGCCCACACTTCGCGACGAGGCGACGACGATCAAGCAGGATGCCGCGATGGTCCGCGCTTACCTGCGCATCATGCAGACGCGATTGGGAGCCCGGCTGGCGTGGTCGGTCACCATCCCGCAAACGCTGGAAGATGTCGCCGTGCCACCGGGCATGCTGATCACGCTCGTGGAAAATGCGATCAAGCACGGCATCGAGTCGCTGCCCGCAGGTGGCCGCGTCGACGTGATCGCGGAACGCGAAGCGCACGCCGACGGCCCGCGCATCGTCCTGACGGTGGCGGATACCGGGGCCGGGCTGATCGACGCTCCGGGCCAAAATGGCATCGGGCTCACCAATATTCGCGAACGATTGGCGCTATTGTTCGGCGAGCGCGCCATGCTCCAGACCGGCGCCAATGCGCCGCGCGGATTCGTCGCGCGCTTGGTCCTTCCCCTTGACCCGGGCGCAATTCGCACTCAGGCGACGCCTCTCGCAGAAAGCGCGCAACGATGACCCGCCCCACCGCACTGATCGCCGAGGACGAACCCCTGATGCGCGAGCGGCTGAAGGAAAAGCTGGCACTTGCCTGGCCCGAGCTCGACATCGTGGCGGAGGCGGCCGACGGCAATGCCGCGCTCGCGATGTTCAACGAATGGCGACCATTGATCGCCTTCTTGGATATCCGCATGCCGGGCAGGACGGGCCTCGACGTTGCCGCGGCGATCGGTGACGAGTGTCATGTGGTGTTCATCACCGCCTACGACCAGTATGCCTTGAAGGCCTTCGACGCCGGTGCAGTTGACTACCTGTTGAAGCCGGTGGAAAGCGAGCGCCTCGGCGCGACAGTAGAGCGCATACGCAAAAAGCTCGCCTCACCACCGGCGGACCTTTCGGCGCTGTTGGCCGAGTTGCGCGCGACGATTCCGTCCGGCGTACCAAGAATGAAATGGATCAAGGCCGCGATCGGCAGGCAGGTGAAGTTGATCGCCGTGGGCGACGTCGTCTACTTCCAGGCCGACACCAAGTACACACGTGTGGTCATGGCAAGCGGCGAGGCGTTGATCCGGACGCCGCTGAAGGAACTGTTGGCGGAACTCGATCCGGAAAAATTCTGGCAAGTGCACCGGGGCACCATCGTGAATCTGGACGCCGTGTCGGGCGTCCTGCGCGAGGACGCCGAGCGCCAGTTCGTGTTGCTCAAGAACCGGCAGGAAAAGTTGCCGATCTCGCGCCAGTTCGCGCACCTCTTCAAGCAGATGTAGGCCGCCGATTGCGGCGGTTCAGAACAGTGCGGTCACCCGCACTGTCGTGCCGTTGGGCTCGACTGTCACCTTGGTTGATCCGGCGCTACTTAGGCGAATCATGTTGGCGTTGGTGGCCATGATTTCCGCCACGAACCCCCGCACGCCTCGCGCGGCGGCGTGTTCGCCCATCCGCCGCTGCATCGCCGCGCCCAGACCGCACCCCTGCCACGCCGGACTCACCATGAAGGCGGTCTCCGCCAGATTGGTCGACGGGTCGATGAAATAGCACGCCTGGGCGACGATCTGCGGATTCTCGCGCGTTCCGGTCACCGCGACGAACGCAACTTCGTTCTCGAAGTTGACGTTGCACAGGCGCTGCACATCGCTTCCCGAAAGCGCGCGCACGTGACGGAAGAACCGCGTGAAGACATCCGCCTCGGACATGCTGTGGAACAGGCTGCGGACAGCTTCCCCGTCCGCGGAAAGCGCGGGACGCAGCAGCACCGACCGCTTGTCCTTTAGCGCAACGGTAACTTCCTCCTCGACTGGGTAGGCTCGCATGTTCTGCAATGTCTGCGACTTGGGCAGATAACCCAGTGCCTGACCTTGCGCGAACAGCTCGGCGCGAAATTTCGGATGCGCGACCTGGATCAATGCCACCGCGCGCTCGCGAATCGACTTGCCGAAAAGGTAGGCAATGCCGTATTCGGTAATCACGTAATGCACGTCGTTGCGGGCGATGGTCACGCCGTCACCCGGCTCCAGCCTGGCCTGCACACTCGATTTGTTTCCTTCGCCGCTGGTGGACGCCAGGCAAATGATGGCCTTGCCCCCTTCCGAGCGCGACGCCCCGCGCAGGAATTCGCCCTGCGCCGCCAGGCCGGCGTAGAGGTCGCCGCGCAATTGATCCACGCACACCTGGCCGGTCAGGTCCACCGCGAACGCCTGCGTTACCGAAACCATCCTGTGCTGGGCGGCGATGACCGACGGCTGGCACACCTGGTCGATAGGCTGAAAACAAAACAGCGGATTGCCGTCGATCAGATCGTATAGGCGCTTGGTGCCGATCGCAAAACTGGTCACGATCTTGTCGCGATGCCTGCTCTTTCGGCGCCCGGTGATCACCCCCTTTTCGAGCAGCGGGATGATGTCGTCGGTGATGACGTCGGAGTGAATGCCGATGTCTTTGCGGTCCGAAAGGTACTTGAGCGCTGCGCTGGTGACCCGGCCCAGGCCGATCTGCAACGTGGATCCGTCCTCGATGATGCCGCTGATGTAGCGGGCGATCTGTTCCACCACGTGCGGCTCAGTGGCAGGGTGCTCGTACTCGATCACCGGCGAATCAACCGGCACCAGGTGGTGCAGCTGACTGATATGAAGCGTCGAATCTCCCATCGTGCGCGGCATCCGCGCGTTGACTTCGGCTATGACGAGTCCCGCACTGGCAATGGCCGCCGGAATCACGTCCACGGATACGCCAAGGCTCACATAGCCGAACGGGTCGGGCATCGATACCTGGATGAGCGCGACGTCGATCGGTATGCGACCGTTCGCGATCAGCTCCGGCACGCGTGCGATCGACAGAGGCACGTATTCGGCCAGACCTTGACTTACTGCGGCACGAATGTCCGAGCCGACGAAGAACGTCCGATGCCGGAAGCGGGTGGTTGCCTGCCCTTTGTCGTCATGCGGTACGGCCCCGGTGGTGAGGAAATGCACGAGTTCGAGGTCGGCCGGCGGGATGCTCATCGTTTCCAGCGCGCCAACCAGCAGACGTGGCGTCGCCGAGGCGGTACCGATGAACACGTGACTGCCGCTGCGAATGTGGCCGACCGCAGTCTCCGCCGTGGCAATGCGGTCAACGTAGGGTGCGAGGCGCGGATCGAGGGCCGCTTGCGGCGCCCCGTCTTTGGCGGCGCCAGGCTGGAACCAGCTCTGCACTCCTGATGCGATGTGGTTGAAGAATCCGGGCGCGGTGGCAGCGGCGTCCGGAGGCATTTCTACGTCGAATTCGTCGAACACGTTTGCTTCCTTCGTTGCTGCCGCGTGTCCTCCACGGCAAATACAGGCATTTGCCTGACCACACGAATATAACCGATGTGCGGGCGGCCGGGTTCACGCGGGCGAGGGCCGCTGGTCCCCGGCGACTGATAAAATCGGCGCCAGGTAGCGGATTTCCTGTTCCCGAATCTGAAAACGAGTCTCCGATGCGTCCCGTCGCCATCATCCGTTTCTCGCTCAGCGAGGGCCCCGGCCGCTTCGCCGAATGGCTTGCTGAGCAGGGCATTCCTTTCGAGCTGATCACGCTCGACGAAGGCATGCCGGTGCCGAAGACTGCCAACGCCTATTCGGGGATCGGCATGATGGGCGGCCACATGAGCGTCAACGACCCGTTGCCGTGGATCGCCCCGATGTGCAGCCTGCTGCGTGACGCCATCGGCGACGGCGTCCCGGTGATCGGCCACTGTCTTGGCGGCCAATTGATGGCGAAGTCGCTCGGCGCCCGGGTCACGCGCACACCGACCCCGGAGATCGGCTGGCTGCACGTCGATGTCTGCGACCGCGGCGCCCGGCGCGAATGGTTCGGCG
>JBDTPJ010000148.1:0-5567 GCA_039932755.1 Betaproteobacteria bacterium | reverse complement strand
AGGGATTCACCTTGCGCAACCGCGCGTAGACGGCGCTGACTTCGCCCATCAGGAAGCGGAACGTGTCAATCCAGTGGATTGCGGTCTCCATGACGAGAAAGCGCTGCATCTGCTGGAAATACGGCTGGCGATCAAGATAGGCGCGCGGCCCCTGGCCGTCGCCCGGGCGCAGGCGGAACGCCACCGAGTGGAGCGTTCCGAGCGCGCCGCTCGCTATCAGGCGCTTCGCTTCTCTATACCAGGGTTCCCACCGGAAATTTTCGTGGACGACGACGGGCACCTTCCCTTTTTCGCCGAGTTCCGCGATCGCGACCGCATCTGCATACGACGTGCCGAATGGCTTCTGGCAGATCGTCGGTATCCCGCGCGCGACGGTTTCCGTCACGAATGCGCGGTGCGTGGACGGCGGCGTGATGACATCGACGAGGTCCGGCTTCTCGGCGTCGAGCGCCATGTCGAGGTCGGCATGAACCTGCGCGATCCCGAAGCGGTCGGCCAGCGCACGCGCCTTCGCCTGGTCGCGATTGACGATAGCCACGCAGCGGGCGTCCTGGATGTTCCGCCAGCCCTGATACTGGAACTGGCTGAAGTAGCCCGCACCGACGCCCAGAACGCGAAGTATTGCCATCGGTACTCCGCTATAGGTTCGATGCGATCGCGTCTGCGATCGCACGAGTGCCGTCGCGTCCGCCGAATTCGAACGGCCGAAGCACGCCCGCCGCGTACGCGGTGTCGACGGCGCGCTCCAGGCGCTGCGCATCCCTCGCCAACGCGTCGAGGCCGGTGCGCTCGGCGAGCCAATCGAGCATCAGCGCCGCGGAGAGGATCGCCGCCGTGGGGTTCGCCTTGCCAAGCCCCGCGATGTCCGGTGCGGAGCCGTGGCACGGCTGGAACAGCCCGTGCGCATCACCGATGTCACCCGAGGGCGCCATGCCCATGCCGCCGACGAGCCCTGCAGTGAGATCCGACAGGATGTCACCGAACATGTTCTCTGTGACCATGACATCGTAGTCCCACGGCTTGCGCACCATGTCGAGTGCCGTGGCATCGACGTAGTTATGCCGTGCCTCGACATCGGGAAAATGCCGGGCGCGCTCGTCGAACACCTTGCGGAAGAAGGCCATCGAGCGAAATACGTTGGCCTTGTCCACACAGGTGACGTGACCGGGCCGGCCCAGTTGCCGGCGCCGCCGCGCCAGGCGGAAAGCGAAATCGTGGACGCGCTCGGAGCCGGCACGCGTGATGACCATCGTGTCGCTCGCTTCGCGATCGTCGATCACCTCGCCTTTGCCGCGCGACGCGAAAAGGCCCTCGGTCGATTCGCGAACCACGACGAGGTTGATGTTGGCGGCCCGCGGGTCGGCAAGCGGCAACGCGATTCCCGGAATCGCCCGCGCGGGGCGCACGCCTGCGTATAGCTCGAGCTCGACGCGCAGGTCGAGCTGCGGTGCAATTTCGGTGCCGTCCGGATAGCGAATTTCGGGCCAGCCCATAGCCCCGAACAACGTTGCATCGGCATCGCGCGCGGCGGCGAGCGTCGCCGGCGGCAACGCGATCCCGGTAGCTTTGTAGTGTTGCGCGCCGGCAGGGTGCGACGTGAAACAATAGGCGTAGGGCCCATTGCGCGCAAGCTTCTCGAGCAGCGGGACGGTGGCGTCGATCACCTCCGGGCCGATGCCATCTCCCGGCAATACTGCGATGTCGAGCATGCGTGTTGCAATGGCGGTGGTCATGGTGTTCTCACAGGTTCTTCAACCGAAATCGTTCGAGTATCGCGAGGAGTTCGCGGCCACCGCGCTCGCGGTGGGCGCGGTGCGCCTCGAACGCGCCGCGCGCGTCGCCTTCGCGAATCCTGTCCACCACCTCCATGTGTTCGCGCGTGGAAGGCGTCGGTTTGGGCCGCATCCGCAACGTCACCATCCGCGCGCGGTGCGCACGGTCCCAGCAGTTTTGCACCGCGTCGATCAGCAGGCGATTGCCCGACATCGCGACGAGCTGCTGGTGGAAGCTTTCGTCGGCCGCCGCCCATTGTTCGAGGTCGTCAGCGCGGAGTGCGCGCATCATGGCGCGCGACGCGTCCTGCAGCGGCTTCAGTTCCGCGGCGCAAGGACGGCGAAGCGCGACCAGCTCAGCTGCCGTCGACTCCAGCGCGGTCAGCATCTGGTATATGTCGCGCATGTCCTCGGCCGACACCGGCAGCACGTTCATGCCGTGGCGCGGGACGACCTCGACCAGGCCTTCGTTCTGCATGCGGATCAGCGCTTCGCGCACCGGCGTCCGGCTCATCCCCAGCTCGAGCGCGAGCTCCTGCTCAAGCGCCCGGTAGCCGGGCGGCCACACGTTGTCGAGGATTCGCCGGCGCATCGTGTGGTAAGCCGTTTCGACGAGCGATCCGCTGGCTGCCAGCTCGGCGCGCCCGATCGAGCGTACCCGCGACGTCCCTCCTGCGCTCACGCTGGCCAAGTCCAGTGCGCCGGCGCGAGTCCGGCGACAGGGGAGCGAAACGAGTAGAGCGCGTCGTCGAGCAGGCACCCTAGATATGCGGTGCGCCGGTCTGGCCCCCCGAAGGCGATGCTCGAAATATTCCGAAGCATGCGGCTCTTGACGCCATCCAGGTGGGGTCGACCGAGTTCACAGGCGACGTAGGCCGCCTCGACCCACGCAACGTGATCGGGATCGGCATCCTCGAGCATCGTCGCTGTCGCTCCGTCGGGCGCGACGCGCAACACGCGGTTGCTGATGATCGACACAACCCACAGATGCCCCTCTTCGTCGAATGCCATGCCGTCCGGGAAGGTGCCCGCGCCATATTCGGTGAACGTCTCGCGCGGGCCGAGGGAGCCGTCCTCGCGCACCGGATAACGCGACGTGCGCCGTGCGAAGGTTTCGTTGACGTAGAGCCAATCGCCGCGCGCGTCGAGAACAAGCTCGTTGGCGTAGCCGAGGCCGTCGGCGACTATTCGCGCACCCCGGCGGTCAACCAGCACAATGAACCCGTCGGCGACGTCGCGGCGGTAGCCAAGCGCTCGCGGGACGCGCCGCGTGCTGACCGTTATCCACACCCGACCCTTGGCGTCCTCGTAGACGAAGTTCGACGGCGGCAGCGGAACGCCGTCCACTTCCGCGAGAAATGGCCGGACCGTACCGTCGCGGGCGAGCGCGAACACGCCGCCCAGGTCGGCACCCAGATCCGCAAAGAGAAACGATCCGTCGCGACGCAGCGCGATGCCGTTGGGGCGGGCGGGTCGCTCGCCAGCAAGTACACAGCGATACAACGATTGCCGGCCGTCCGGATGGATGTGCGCGACTCCGCCGCGCCAGTCCGCCGTGTAGAGGTCGCCTCGCTCGGTCGCAAGCACACACTCGGGGCGTTGCAATCCCGCCCCGACACGCGTGACCGACGCTAGATCGACAGCCTGATAGTCGGCGACGACCGTCATTGCCAAGCTCCTCCTTACGGATGCCTGGCGTCGTGACTGCGCCGGCTCCGCGTTTTATGCGTACGCTAATGTATACGTTATTGGATGTGCCATCTTCTGTCAAGCACTCGTGTCGACAGGTTGGAGAACGGCAAAAAAAGGCCAGGTCCGACTTTCCCAACACGCGGGAAAATCGGACCCGGCCCCCCCGGGGTTTTCGGGCGGCGTCAGCTCTTTGCTGGGCGCCCTCTGCTGCAGCATTGGACTTCCGGCACTCCGCACCGGCCACGCTTCGCCTGCTCGCCTGACCCTGAAGGTACGTGTGCTCCGCGGGCCAAACCCATGGATGTCCGCAGGCTATTTGGGCTGCTCGTTGCCGTACGTCTTCGCGAGGTAATCGACGATTCCCGGCATGTCGGCGTCATCGATCGGCGCCTTGAATACGACCTTCATGCGCGTCACCATCGCCGCCCAGTACGCGCGCGGCGCAGTGGGCGGCTGGTAGAGCATGTATTCGGCCGAGTGGCATGCCACACAGCTTGCCTGCGCCTTGGCGTAGCCCGGAAGCGCGCTGGCCTTCATCTGTGCGCCGTCCGGCGGCAACGTGATCGACTTCTCCGCCGCCAGCGCCGCGCCAATGAATACAAGCGCCGCAAAGCCGGTCGCTAAGATTGCTGGGTTTTTCATGATGGCTCTCCGTCAGGCTGCGGTGACCATGACGCGCTCGACCACGTTGCGCATATACCCGGCCGGTTGCCACAGCGCGTCCATCGGCTGGCTTTCCCCGGAGCGGTTCCACGCGCGCACGCGCAGGTCGTAGTTGCCCTTGTCGGGCGTGAACGCGAACGTGAATTCCCGGAACGAATAGCGACCGAGATCCTCGCCCAGTTTCGCGCCCCGCCAGCTCTGCCCGCCATCAGTCGAGTAGGCGACTTCGCGTATGCCCTGCCCACCGTCGAAAGCGATACCGCGCACGGTCGTCTGCTGGCCGGCACGAAGTCGCGCGCCATCCTGCAACGAGGTGATGAACGAGCGCACGTTGAAACGCCCGATCGGTCGCGTCACCGCAGGGGAGGTGCCGGGCTCGATGCAGGCACAGTCGTTGTCGGGTATCCGGTAAGCGGGCTTCATCCAGAAACCTTCATAGACCTGGTCGACCACCTCGATCTCGGACAGATGCTTGACCCAATAGGTGCCGTAGTACCCGGGCACGATCAGCTTGACCGGATACCCGTTGAGCATCGGGATGGCGGTCCCGTTCATCTGATACGCCAGCATGACCTCGCCATCGAGCGCGTGATTCACATCCAGCGACTTGACGAAATCTCCGCCGCCGAAAATTGCGACATCAAGGCCGTTGAACGTCACCTGGCGCGCGGTGTTCTTGAGCTCCGCGCGGGCAAGCACGTCCTTGAGCGGCACGCCGACCCAGCGCGCGTTGCCCATCGCGCCGTTGTACGACTGCCCGCCGGTCACGCGCGGCGAGAAGAGCCCGCGGCTGTTGCCGGAACACTGATTCACCGCCACATATTCGATGGACTTGAACTGGGTGCGCAGCGCAGCCGCAGTCAACTCAAACGGCTTGCTAACCGCGTTGCCGCCGATCTTGATGACGAACTTGTCGCCATCTATGGAAGTCGGAATTCCCGCGTTGTGATACCGGACGAAGAACGCGTCGTTCGGCGTGATGACGCCGTCGTTGAAAATTTCGAATGGCGTTTCCAGCTGCGGCGGGCGCGATGTCAGCACGATCATCGGCCGCTTTTCCGGGTACGCGACCAGGTTGCGCTTGCCATTGACGAACGGCAACTCGACAGTTGCGGCCTGCGCAAATGCGGCCCGGCTTAGTGTCCCAATGCTCGCCGCTGCCAGTGCGCCGGCGCCGCCGGTGATGAGCCTGCGTCGCAGGCGATTGGTGTCATTCGTCATGGTGCCTCCTCGGGGTACATCAGGCCAGCCTGTTGTGGAGCAATGGTAGGCGCGTCGGTCGCACTTGAACAGGTGTCGTCGGCCCCGGCGAGCCGCGTTGATCCCCAGGATACTGGCGTCGTCCGCGCCATGCGCTGATGCAATGAGCTGATCCATCCGGGCAGCCACCACCGGCAGCGACGTCAAAAAGGACCGTTGGTCCCGCGACCACCATCGAAC
>JBDTPJ010000147.1:0-5628 GCA_039932755.1 Betaproteobacteria bacterium | reverse complement strand
AGTACCTACCCTCAGTACCTACCCTCAGTACCTACCCTCAGTACCTACCCTCAGTACCTACCCTCAGTGCCGAATCTCAGCGCCCATGATCAGGCGGCGGTTTCCCGTCCCATGTCTCGCACCACGAATTGCTGGCGCCGGGAGACCGGCAGCGTCTCCGTGACGCCAGCCAGCAGGACCTCCCAGTGCGCGTCGCCGTCGTCGTTCATACGGCGCTCGAAGCCGCGGATATGGTCACGCGCGGCCAGGCAGTTGCGATGGACACGCACGAATCGCGCGCCGAATTCGGCCTCGAGCTTGGTCAGCGATTCCTCGAGCAGGTACTCGCGATGTGCGGTGCGGATCGTGATGTATTTCAGCTCGGCCTTGAGATAGACCACGTCCTCGAGCGGCACCAGGACAACGCGGGAGCGTTCGGTCACCGACAGGTAGCGACGTGCAGTCGCGGGCAATTGCGCCAGTTTCTCCGCAGTCACCGGACGCAGTCGCGGCACTTTTTGCAACGCGCTCAAGAGCCGCTGCATGCGGATCGGCTTCATCAGGTAGTCGACGGCGTTTACTTCGAAGGCCTGCACCGCGTGCTCATGGAACGCGGTGGTGAAGATCACGACCGGCGGATGGGAAATCTTGAGCAAGTGGCGGGCGAGTTCCACGCCGTCCATGTCCGGCATGTGGATGTCGGTCAGCACGAGATCGGCGGGCGCGCTTTGCAGCAGGTCGAGTGCCTCGCGTCCGTGTTGCGCCTCGCCGATGATCGACAGCGGCAGAACCGACGCGCAATCTTCCAAAAGCTCGCGCAAGCGGCGGCGCGCAGGCGCTTCATCATCGACGACCAGCACCCTCAGCGGCGCTTCAGCCATGGGCGGCTCCTCGCGCGGGAAGTCGGCCCGTGCCATCAAACGAAGTCTGCGTCGAGGCGTTCGGACTCCGGTCGATGGAATTGCGGTCGCGCGGCGGTTCCTGGCCGGGTAGCGGGCCAGTCACCGTGGGTGCGGCGAGCGAGGTCTCGATTGCCGCCGTGCGGTAGGGAATTCGAATGTGCACCTCGTAGGAGTCCTTGGTTACGCGTGATTCGAGGCTCGCTTCGGCGTCGAAATGGAGCGCGAGACGCTCGCGCACATTGGCCAACGCCATCTTGTTGCCGGAGTGGTGGCTGCCGCCAACGGCGCGGTAGGGATTCTTCAGGATCGCGTGGACTTCGCCGCGCGAGAGAAACAGGTTGATGGACACTATTCCGGGCGCGCTTGACGGTTCGATGCCGTGGTAAACAGCGTTTTCCAGAAGCGGCTGCAGCATGAGTGGAGGCACCAGCGCGTCCGCCGGCATGCTCTTGACGTTCCAGTCGACGCTCAGGCGCTCACCCAACCGCAGTTGTTCGAGTTCAAGGTATTGCCGACACAACTCGACTTCGTCCTCGAGCGGCGTCAGGTCACGGTTGTCGCGCATCAACACGCGGAACAGGTCCGCCATGTCCACCAGGGCGACCTCGGCCCGCTTGGGATCGCTGCGTACCAGGGACAGGACCGCATTGATGCTGTTGAACAGGAAATGGGGGCGGATGCGCGCCTGCAGTGCCTGGAGTCGCGCCTCGGTGATGGCGGGTGAAAGTGCACGCGCGCGCAAATGGAAATAGAACAGCAGGACGGTTACGGCGATCAGCCCGAATAGCACCCAGCGCAGCAAGGTGCCCGGAGGCAGCGGCGCCAACGTGTCCATTGCGGCAAAGATGGCCCGGGCGGCCAGCACGGTGACTAGCGCAATAAGGCCGGCACCGACGCCGAACGTCATGCGCATGAGCCACGGAGAGGCAGCCCAAAGCACCGCAAGGACGAGCAAAAGGTAGGGCTCGACCACGCTCGTCGCCTCGATCCACTCGGCATAGGCCGCGGACCATTGCGGCGCGCGTGCCAGCGCAATCACGGCCGCGCCGAGGTTTACCGCGACCAGGATCCGCAGGACGGTTCCCAGGTTGCGAAAGTCGGGCAACGCCGGCCGGTTCGGATTTTGTCTTATAATCACTGCCATATCGGAAGCGGTATGCAAGCATTGTGCCCGCCGCCTTGGCACCCTGCGGCGGGCGCCTGCGCACCCACCCCGTTCCCGGCTATTGCTGCACCGCCGCGAGCCGCAAACCGGCTGCCGCGGCCTGCGTAACGCCGATCCTGGGTAAACATTGCGGGCGAACTGCGGGTGATTCCCCTGATGGCATTGTCGGCATGCCGCGCGGCCGACGCAAGACATTAATCCACCCGTCCATGTCCGCCGCCAAATCGAGTCCCACTTCCGCGACCGCATCTTCCCAACCACGGCCGACATCCGGGGATGCCGGCGGCTGGTCGGGACGCTTCAGCGAACCGGTCTCGGAACTGGTCAAGAGGTTCACCGCATCCGTAGGCTTCGATCAACGTCTGGCCGAAGTCGATATCGCCGGCTCGCTCGCCCATGCCCGGATGCTGGCCGCTACCGGAATCATTTCGGCGACCGACCTGGACGACATCGAACGCGGATTGGCGCAGATCGGGACGGAGATAGCGCGTGGCGAATTCGCCTGGTCACGCGACCTGGAGGACGTCCACCTCAACATCGAAAGGCGGCTCACCGATCTGGTGGGCGATGCCGGCAAGCGCCTGCACACGGGACGGTCGCGCAACGACCAGATTGCCACCGACATTCGCCTGTGGCTGCGCGGGGCGATCGACGACCTGTCGACGCAACTCGTCGCGATGCGTCGTGCATTGCTTGAGCTGGCCGAACCGCACGCGGCGACGATCATGCCCGGATTCACGCATATGCAAGTCGCGCAACCGGTCACGTTTGGCCACCACCTGATGGCCTACGACGCGATGTTCGCGCGCGACTTCGAGCGGTTGCAGGATTGCCGCCGGCGCGTGAATCGCCTTCCCCTCGGTGCCGCCGCGTTGGCCGGCACTTCTTATCCGATCGAGCGCGAACAGGTGGCACAGGAATTGGGCTTCGAGGCCTTGAGCCCCAATTCGCTCGACGCCGTGGCCGACCGCGACTTTGCCATTGAATTCGAGGCGGCCGGCGCGTTGGTCATGATTCACTTGTCGCGCCTGTCCGAGGAACTCGTGCTCTGGTCGTCGCCCCGATTTGCCTTCATCGACCTGGCCGACCGCTTTTGCACCGGCAGCTCGATCATGCCGCAAAAGAAGAACCCCGACGTGCCCGAACTCGTCCGAGGCAAGACCGGGCGCGTCATCGGCCATCTCATGTCGCTGCTGGTGCTGATGAAGGCGCAGCCGCTGACCTACAACAAGGACAACCAGGAAGACAAGGAACCGCTGTTCGACACGGTGGACACGCTTGCCGATTCGCTGGTCGTCATGGCCGATCTCGTGGCCAGCGGCATCCGCGTGAACAGCGAGCGCATGCGTGCCGCGGCACGCGAAGGCTTTGCCACGGCCACCGACCTGGCCGACTACCTGGTCCGCCGCGGTTTGCCTTTTCGCGACGCGCACGAAGCGGTAGCCTGCGCGGTGCGCCATGCGGAGAGCAAGGGCTGCGACCTGGCCGACCTGCCGCTCGCTGACCTGCGCACGTTTTCGCCGTTGGTGAACGACGACGTGTTTGACGTGCTCACGCTCGAAGGCTCCGTTGCCAGCCGAAATCATCCGGGCGGCACGGCACCTACACAGGTGCTTGCCGCCATCGCCAATGCGCGCAAGGCGCTGGCTGCTGGATGAATGCGTTCGATGCGGCCGGCACTTCCTGAAACTGATTGGGGATTTCACGGGGAGCAGCAATGAAACTCGCATTTTTGGGCCTAGGCGTGATGGGCTATCCGATGGCCGGCCACTTGGCCCGCGCGGGCCACCAAGTCACGGTCTTCAATCGCACGGTACCCAAGGCGGCTAAGTGGGTGGAAGCCTTTGGAGGAACCAGCGCGGCCACGCCCGCCGCGGCGGCGCGCGGAGCGGAAATCGTCCTGATGTGCGTAGGCAACGATGCCGACGTGCGCTCGGTAATCTCCGGTGCGGATGGCGCACTGGCGGGCATGGTGGCCGGCGCTGTCCTGGTCGATCACACGACCGCTTCGGCGCAGGTTGCCAGAGAAATGCACAGCGCCGCCGGAGCCAAGGGCGTCGGGTTTCTCGATGCGCCCGTCTCCGGTGGGCAGGCCGGCGCCGAAAACGGCAAACTCACGATCATGGTCGGCGGCGACGCCTCGACGTTCGCCAAAGCCGAGGGAGCACTTTCCACCTATGCCCGCGCGGTGACGCTGATGGGCGCTTCGGGTAGCGGCCAACTGACGAAAATGGTCAATCAGATCTGCATCGCCGGCCTGGTTCAGGCTCTGTCCGAGGGAATCAACTTCGCGTCCCGCGCCGGCCTTGACCCGACACGCGTGCTCGACGTGATTAGCAAAGGCGCCGCGCAATCCTGGCAGATGGAGAACCGGGGCACGACCATGATCGCCGACAAATTCGATTTCGGCTTTGCCGTGGACTGGATGCGCAAGGACTTGGGGATATGCCTGGCGGAAGCGCGCGCGAACGGCGCGGCGCTTCCCGCAACGGCGCTGGTCGACCAGTTCTACTCGCGGCTGCAGGCAAAAGGCGGTGGACGCTGGGACACCTCGTCCCTCGTTCGCCTTCTGCGCGACGCGCAATGAACGTGCAGCGCGACGTCCGGGCTTCCGGTCCCCGTATTTCCTTGCGCTCCTTGGCGGCGATCGGTGCCCTGGTCGCCACGAGCTGCGCGCTGGCCGGCGGGGTCACGCTGAAGACGGCATGGTTGCGCCCGGCCGCCGCGGGCATGGACGACGCGCAGGCCTACGTCGACATCGTCAGCGACGCCAAGCTCGAGCTGGTCGGAGCGTCATCACCGGTCGCCAAGCGGGTCGAGTTGGTCGAAGTAAATTTAGGCAAGGATCCGCCGGAAGCGAAGGTCGTGGCATCCATGCCGGTCCCGGCCGGCAAGACCACGCGCCTCGCATTCAAGGGCAGCCATCTCCGGCTGGTCGGTATCACCAAGGATCTGGGCAACGGTACGGCAGTGCCGCTGACGCTTACATTCAAATCGGCAGACGGCAAAGAGGTGACGGCAGCGATCGATGCTCAGGTGCGTGGCCTGCTGTTGCCCCAACAGATGCCCGCCGTGGTGACGAAGGACGCGGAACCCGCGGCGGTCACACCTCCGCCGGCACCCGATCGCCCTCGGTGATCGCGATTTCGTAGGTGATCGCGGCTGTATGCGCGAGCATGATCGTCGCGGAGCAGTACTTGTCCTTGGAAAGCTTGACGGCGCGCTCCACATGCGTCGGGTTCAGACTGCGCCCGGCCACCGCATAGACCAGGTGAATCCTGGTGAATACCTTGGGTTCTGCAGGCGCGCGCTCCGCTTCGGCGGTCACCACGCAATCCGACACTGGCTGCCGCGCTTTTTTCAGAATCAGCACAACGTCGAAGGCCGTGCACGCGGCGGCACCCATCAGCATCATTTCCATGGGCCGCATGCCGAGATCGCGTCCGCCGTGCTCGGGTGCGCCATCGATGACCACCGAATGGCCACTGCCGGTTTGCCCTACAAAACTCACGCCTTCAATCCACTTGATTCTGGCTTTCATATTCTGGCTTTCATATTCTGGCTTTCATCGTCGTATCCCGG
>JBDTPJ010000146.1:0-5704 GCA_039932755.1 Betaproteobacteria bacterium | reverse complement strand
TCATTGTCGCGCCCGACCAGACGCAGCAGGTACCAGATCTGCTTCTGGCCCTTGTAGCTGCCCCGCCACTCACGCTTGATCCAGTGTTGCGGGACGTCGTAGCGCAACCAGTCGCGCGTTCGGCCAAGAACCCTGACGTGATGAGGTTGGAGCCCGACTTCCTCGTGCAACTCCCGGTACATTGCCTGTTCGGGCGCCTCGCCGGGATTGATCCCGCCCTGCGGAAATTGCCACGAGTGTTCGCGGATCCTCTTGCCCCAAAAAACCTGGTTCCTGCCGTTGACGACGACGATGGCGACGTTCGGGCGATAGCCGTCACGATCCAGCATCGGTGTCACCCTGATGCAAATATAGTTGGGACGATTGTTGCACAGTTGCCTCGCCGCTGCAAAGGTGGGCGGCATTAGGGATCGGCGCCCTTTGCTTGACGCAGGTCAAAGGCGGAATCGCCCGGCACGGCTACCATGGGACGTGTAACATCGACTCGGTCGCGCCGCGCGGGTACCTGCGAGCGCCGAATTTCCATGCAAGCCATACGAATCATCCGGGAAGAACACCAGTCGCTGGCCGCGGTCCTGCACGGCCTGCTGTACTTGGTGCGCGAAATTAGCGCCCACCGCATGCACCCCGACTTCCCGCTGCTGGGTGCGATGGTCTACTACATCGACACTTTCCCGGAGCGCTGCCACCATCCCAAGGAGGATGACTGGCTGTTCCGGCTGCTGCAGCAGCGCTATCCACCTGCCGGCGAGGTGCTGGAACGATTGCGTGCCGAGCATCGCGCCGGCGCAACCAAGCTGAAACAGCTGGAGCAGGCACTGCTCCGTTACGAGCAAGGCGGCCAACGCGAGTTTCCGATCTTCGTGGCGGCGGTCGAGGGCTATGTTGCCTTCGAGCGCAATCACATGCGCTGTGAGGAAACCGAGGTCATGCCGCTGGCGCAGGAATACCTGACCCCGGCCGACTGGGAGGAGATCGACGCGGCCTTTCTCGATCACACCGATCCACTGTCCGGCGAAGTCGTGCGCGACGACTTCCGCGAGTTGTTCCGCCGAATCGTGAACCTTGCCCCGCCACCCATCGGGGTGGGCCCGGCGAATAGTTTGCTGTGAGGGTTTTAAAAGAAGGCCTTAAATGAGGTACGCCAACAGGCACACAGCGACGCCTTTCGCCGCACCGCCCATCGCATTCGACGAGGCGCTGGTGCGCAAGTACGACGGGTTCGGTCCGCGCTATACGTCCTATCCGACGGCGGACCGCTTCCACGACCAGTTCACGGCAACGGATTATGTCGAAGCACTGACATTACGCGCCCCCAGTGCGCCGTTGTCCCTTTATGTGCACGTGCCGTTCTGCAACACGATCTGCTACTACTGCGCCTGCAACAAGGTGATCACCAAGAACCACGATCACGCAGCCAAGTACATCCGCTATCTCAAACACGAGATCCAGGTCGTGCGTCGGCTGGTGGAGGGCTCGCCGCCCGTCATCCAAATTCACTGGGGCGGCGGCACGCCGACGTTCCTGTCCCGCATGGAAATGGCCGGGCTGATGGGCACGTTGCGGGGTACCTTCGCCTTTGCCACCGATGCCGAGATCTCGATCGAGGTCGATCCGCGCAAGGTGGACGAGGACACCATCGGCTTCCTGGGCGAACTCGGGTTCAACCGGATCTCGGTCGGCATCCAGGACTTCGATCCCGCAGTCCAGGCCGCGGTCAATCGCATCCAGAGCGAGGCCGAGACGCGCGTGGTGATCGGCGCCGCCCGGAAAAGCGGATTCACGTCGGTGAACGCGGACCTGATCTACGGCCTGCCGCTCCAGACGGTGGCGGGATTTGCGGTGACGCTCGACAAGGTGATTGCGGCGGCGCCGGACCGCATCGCGCTGTACAGCTACGCGCACGTCCCGCACCTGTTCAAGCCGCAACGCCAGATCAACGTCATCGACCTGCCGGCGCCGGACGTCAAGCTCGCGATCCTGGCGCTGGCCATCGAAAAGCTCGGCGCGGCCGGCTATGGTTACATCGGCATGGACCATTTCGCCAAGCCGGAGGACGAACTGGCGGTCGCGCAGAGAGAGCGGAAACTGCACCGTAATTTCCAGGGTTATTCCACGCGGCCGGATTGCGACCTGCTGGCTTTCGGCATTTCGGCAATCGGCAAGGTGGGCCCGACGTACGTCCAGAACGTAAAGTCCCTCGACGAGTACTACGAGAAGATCGACGCCTGCAAACTTCCGGTGCTGCGCGGCGCCACGCTGAATCGCGACGATCTCATCCGCCGTGACGTGATCCAGAAGCTGATGTGCGACTTCGAACTGGACTTCGCTGCGCTTGGACAGAAGCACGAAATACCGTTTGCCGCCATGTTCGCGCCGGAACTCACGGCGCTGGCCCCGCTCGCCGCGGACGGACTGGTGGAGATCTCCACCGACCGCCTCCAGGTCACGCCGCGCGGTCGCCTGCTGGTGCGCACGGTGGCCATGACGTTCGACCGCTACCTGCGCGACGCCACGCAGAAGGCCAAGTACTCCCGCGTCATCTAACGCACTTCATTCTCGCGAACGAACTACGTCGTTCCAGCTATTGCATGAACCATCCGTGGCTGACCACTAGTGACTGACCGGTCAGCGCATTGGACGGGAACGCGGCGAAGAAGAGCGCCGTCTCCGCGACGTCCTGCACCGTCGTGAATTCGCCGTCGACTGTTTCCTTCAGCATCACGTTCTTGATTACCTCGGCTTCGGTGATCCCGAGCGTCTTCGCCTGCTCCGGAATCTGCTTGTCCACGAGCGGCGTGCGCACAAACCCCGGGCAGATAACGTTGGCGCGCACGCCGTGCTTGGCGCCTTCCTTGGCCACCACCTTGGCCAAGCCGATGAGGCCGTGCTTGGCGGTAACGTACGGTGCTTTCAGCAGCGACGCTTCCTTCGAATGCACGGATCCCATGTAGATCACGCAGCCGCTGCCCTTCTTGTACATGTGCGGCAGGCATGCGCGCGTCGTAAGGAATGCGCCGTCCACGTGGATCGCCATCATCTTCTTCCAGTCGGCGTAGGTGAACTCCTCGAGTGGATGCACGATCTGAATACCGGCATTGCTGACCAGGATATCCACGCCGCCGCACGCGGCAACCACTGTTGCCACGCCTGCATTGACCGCGTCTTCGCTGGTCACGTCCATCGCCACGCCCATGGCTTCGCCGCCCGCCGCGCGAATGTCGGCTGCCGCTGCATTGGCGGCGTCCAGATTCAGGTCGGCGATAGCCACCTTGGCGCCTTCGCGGGCATAGAGGTGCGCGATCTCCTTGCCGATACCGCTGGCCGAACCCGTGACGATGGCGACTTTGCCTTCAAGTTTCATGATGATTCCTTCACTTCGCGAGATCGTGGTGAGACGGTGCCCAACCCCAACGTAAGGTCGGTATGGATGTGGACGCCAGCAATGACTTCGAGGACAGGCAGGGAGGCCACGGGCGCCAACGCTTGGTGGAAGAGTTCGAGCGCACTTAGGCCCTCACTTGGGTCCTAAATTGTCCAGGTCATAGACGCGCATGCCATTGACCATTTGCGCCGCGTTGCGCCACTCCGGATGCGCAATGGCATGCCGCACCGCATCGAGACCGCTGTTCCACAGGTCCATGACCGTGGCACGCGAAAATTCGTAGTCCTTCGACGACCCCGCATGCGACAAACGGCGATTGATCAAGTGGATCAGCGACACGTTGCACTGGTTGCACGCCACCGCCAGTCGCTGCACGTCGGCGTCCTTGCGCATCGCCGCCGGCAACTTGGCCAGCACGCGACCAAGGGCATCGCGCATCTCGTCGAGTTCCTTGAGCCGGTTGGTGTTGAAGCGCGTCTTGCTCGAATACTGGATGTCCTTGGCGCGCTCCATGACCTGGTCAAGGTTTTGCGGAAGTTCGCCGCGAGCGCTGAACAGGTCGACCTGCAGGATCAGCGCATTCATGCGCGGAGAATCATCGAGCACATACCAGAGCGGCGTGTTGGAGACGATGCCGCCATCCCAGAACAAATTGCCCTCGATGGACACTGGCGGGAATCCCGGCGGCAGCGATCCGCTCGCAAGGATGTGTTCCGGGCCCATATGAATTTGCGTGTTGTCGAAATATTTCGAATTGCCGGTGTGTACTTCAACGGCGCCCACGGATAGTCGCACCTGCTTATTGTTGATGAGCTTGAAGTCGACCAGCTCATTGAGCGTGGCGATGAGCGGACCCGTGTCGTAGATGCTCAAGGCCTCGTGACTGCCATCGGCTGCCAGCAACGGTGACGGAAAGCGTGGGACAAAGAATCCCGGCACGCCAAACGCGGCCACCGACGCGGCATTCAGGCGATTGAACGCGGGGCGCAGTGGGTCAAACGTCGCCGGCGGAATGAAGGGGTTGCGTGACGACACGCGTTCCCAGAATTCGCGCAGCCTCGGGACGCGCTGCTCCGGTACGTTGCCCGAAATCAGTGCCGCGTTGATGGCGCCGATCGACACGCCGGCGACCCAATCCGGTGCAATCCCCGCTTCGGCCAATCCTTCGTAGACGCCCGCCTGGTACGCCCCCAGCGCACCTCCGCCCTGTAATACCAGGACGGTGTGGTCGTGCTTACCCCACTTTTCGGAAAGATGGAGCGGTTTGGACTTGCGGAGCTTGGGTTTGGGAAGTGTGGCCATCGAGACCTGTGGTAGCGAGAAGGAGAATCGTGCAAGCGCATACATTATAAATGCAATGCGTGTCGGTCGATTTGGAAGACGCGGCGCGCGCTTTACGCTTAGCGTACATCTGCAACGTTGGACTACGCTGCCCCGAAGCTATACTAAGCGTCCACGCAGGGAAGAGAGCAGCTCCATGAATGCAGACGCGGCCCCAACCGGCGCTCCAGCCGACTCCTGCGTGATGGTGATCTTTGGCGCGAGTGGCGATCTCGCCAAGCGCAAGCTCATCCCAGCGTTATACAACCTGGCAAAGGACAAACTCCTTTCGCCGCAGTTTGCGGTGGTCGGATTCGCCACGCGCGACTACACCACCGACACGTTCCGCGCCCATCTCGACGCAGCGATGGAAGCAACGGCGGCGGACTCCACTGCCACCGAGATCTGGACGTGGCTGCGCGCGCGCATCTACTACGTCAGCGGTGCGCTGCAGGATCCCGCCGCCTACCAACGGCTGGAAGCGCAGGTCAAGGAAGCCGCCAATGCGCATGACACTGGCCACAACCATTTCTACTACCTCGCCGTGGCACCGCAGTTCATCGGCGAAATCGTGCGTCACTTGGGCAATGCCGGGCTCGCACGCGAAGAGGCCGGCCACTGGCGCCGGGTCAATATCGAAAAGCCGTTCGGCCGCGATCTCAACTCCGCCCGTGAGTTGAATGTAGATATCAGGAAGACGCTTGACGAGCACCAGATCTACCGCATCGATCATTACCTCGGCAAGGAGACCGTGCAGAACCTGATGGTCTTTCGCTTTGGCAACAGCATCTTCGAGCCCATCTGGAACCGCAGCTATATCGACCACGTACAGATTACCGCGGCGGAGACACTGGGGGTGGAACAACGCGGCGGCTACTACGAAACGTCGGGCACGTTGCGCGATATGGTGCCCAATCACCTGTTCCAGCTCATCTCCCTGACGGCGATGGAGCCGCCGATTTCATTTGCCGCCGACTCGGTGCGCGACGAGCAGACCAA
>JBDTPJ010000145.1:0-5747 GCA_039932755.1 Betaproteobacteria bacterium | reverse complement strand
AGCCAAGAACGCAAAAGCGGATCAAAATAAAGTCGAATTCGATGTTTCGTCCCAAATCGGAGGTCAAAATGAGTCACGCGTCAATGCTGAAAGCCAGACGGCAGCACCAAAAAACCAGGAAACTTCTCGATGGCGCAGCCAAGCAGGCCAAACGGGTGGCGGCGCAGGCATTGGCGGGGCCGGCCGTGAAGAAGGAAAAGGTGAAGAAGGAAAAAGTGAAGAAGGAAAAAATCCCGACGGATAAAGTGAAAAAGGTCAAGCTGACCAAGGAGGAGCTTGGCAGGCAAGACGCGAAAAAGAGCACTGCGGGCGCTGGAAAAAAAGGCGTGTCCTAGCCTTTGTCGACAAGGAATCGGGGAAGAGTCGCCGACGCTCCCTTCGCTGTTGCGATGGCTAACTCAGCCGGTGATCCAGCGTATCTCCAGGGAGACCTTGGCCGTGTAGGGCGTCGCACAGAGCGTTGTTTTCGCTGGCGCGCTATCCGATCAGACGCCTTTGCGCTGGCGCCAGTACGCGACGCCGGACAGCGCAACCAGCGCTGCCAGGAGATAGAGAGCCCATTCACTCAAGGTGGGCACAGCCACACTCGCTACAGGCGGAGGAGGTGGGGGAGCACCGGCGACTTCGAACGCTCCAATGTCGCAACGGGGTCCCTGCGGACGCGTTGTGCCCCGCTGGTCGGTCGCCTCGCACGCAGTTCCACCGCTGCCCGGCACGCCCGGGTCGCCGGAATCGAGAGCGGCGCTGCCGGGATTGAGACCATGCGTTTGCGTTGGTCCTCCATTGCTTGCGAGAGGGCCGAGATTTGCAGCCACGTTTGGCAAATCACCCGTGCCGGCAGCAAAAGTGCAACCCGCCGTGCTGCCAACGAGGTTATGACCCTGAGAGGCGATCGCGCCGTTGCAATCAGGGCTTGCCGTCGACGCGGTATTGCCCGCCAGGATGGAATTCCGGAGTGTTATCGACCCCGTGCCCGTTTGGAGGAGACCGCCGGCGGTCTTGGCGCTGTTGTTGGCGATGGTCACATTCGACAGGACGAAGAGCGCGCCGCCGTTGTTGAGAATCGCGCCGCCGTCCGCAATGGCGTTGGGAGTTGCAAGCGAGTTGCCGCTGATCGTCGAATTGCGGATGGTCACGGTGGCATCGGCCAATGCCACGAACGCCCCGCCCCGCGTCAATCCGGCGGTCGCCGTCGCGGAGTTGTTGTTGATTGTGCTCCCGGTGATCACATAGATGGAGGCATTGCCGCCTGTTTCAGCGATGGCGCCACCTACCGCGCCAGCTACGCCGCCGTTGGCCAGATTGCCGGCGATGGTGCTGTCGGTGATGGTCACGACGTTCGCGCCCCCGTCGACGCTGATCGCTCCGCCGGCCGAGCCGACACTCGCAGTGCCGGTGCCCGCCACGTTGTTGATGATGTTCGAACCGACGACGGTGAGGCTGCTCATAAAACCCTCGACGCCGACGCCACCGCCAAAGCCGCCGCCAGTAATACCGGTGGCACTGTTGCCGCTGATCGTACTATTGGTGATGACCGCGGAAGCGGAGGTGCCCTCGATTGAGATACCACCACCACCGCGCGATGTGTTGCCCGAGATGGTGCTCGCGTTGAGGGCCAGGGTCGAATTGGCTGCGAGCACCATGATGCCGCCCCCATCGGACACCGCTTGAGGGTTGATGAAGAGTTGCCCGGGATTGCCGCCGCTAATGGTGACATTGTTCAGCGTCAGCGCACCTGCTGTTCCTGTGGTCGACCCAACTTGAAGCACCCGAAACAACGGCGCCCCGGTCCGCGCAATCGTCGCCCCGTTGCCGTTGATCGTGAGCGTGTTGATGATCTCGGGCAAGCCGTTCGCTCCTCCCGTGAGGGAAGTGTTGTCCACGGTCGTGAGGTTGTATGCGCCCCCACCAAGGTTGATCACGTTGGCGACACCATTGCCATTGGCAGTGGTGATCGCGGCGATCAGTCCGGCGGTGTCCCCCGCAGCGACATTGAATACGACGGCCCCGACTGACCCGGTGGTGAGGGACAGCAAAAACGCCAAGGCAAGTTGGGCGCGCGCACGCACGAACCGGTCGTCAGATATCCCTGCTCGAGAGCTCATCGCTTCTCCTTTGGCTAGGTGGTTTGCAGAAGGTCGGATCGTCGGGGCCAGAACGTGAATCCGCGGCTGCCGGAGACGTCTCATAGCCCGTAGAACGCAAGTGCCCCCTGTGCACCACACTATAGGCTTGGGCGACCGCGCGATGTCGGAAACTTTGGACGAAGGTTCGGTCGTGTCCTTTGCCGCAAAGGACATCTGGGTGGCGGACACACATGACGCCGAACGGCAAGTTCATGTTCGTCTCGGAGCGCACCAACGCTCGAAATTGTGATTGTCGATTGAGCGTCAGCCTCGATTGACCGCCGTCTCGGGCACCACTTCGTCGGTCCACACCCTGAAGCTTGCCAGCGTGTTGGGACCGAAGGTACTGCTGAGCGCCACATCGGATGCATCGCGGCCGCGCGCGATCAGCACCCTGCCTATGCGCGGGATGTTGTTGCGGGGATCAAACGTATACCAGTGGCCGTCGAGGAAGGCTTCAAACCACGCCGCGAAGTCCATCGTGCCATAAGGCGGCGGCATCCCGATGTCGCCAAGATAGCCGGTGCAGTAACGCGCAGGGATGTTCATGCAGCGACAGAACGCAACGGCCAGGTGCGCGTAGTCGCGACACACGCCGGTCTTGTCATAGAACGCCTCGTAGGCCGTGCGCGTCATGCGCGCATGCTCGTAGCCGAACGTGATGTGGTTGTGCACAAAGTCACAGATCGCCTGGACACGCCCCCATCCCGTTGGCCCATTCCCGAACAGGTTCCAGGCGGTCTCGGACAGCCGATCCGTTTCGCAATAGCGACTGCCCAGCAGATACAGCAGCGTCTCCTCCGGGAGGTCCTGCACGGCAATCTGCCGTGCCTCGGGAACGATCACGTCGGGCAATCCTGAATCGTTGACGACGACATTGGCGGACAAGCGCGTGCGGCCAGCCGGCGCGACGAGCCGGGTGCACCAGTTGCCGAAGCTGTCGCGGTAGGCCGACATGGGAACTGGCGGGTCGATCAGAAGATGGTCGCGACCGACCAAGTCGGATGCGCGGGAAAAATGAACATTGAGATTCAGCACCATCGGCGTGGGCTGAGGGCAATCGTAGACCATTTCGAAGCCGACGCGGATCTGCATTTCTAATGTCTCCTCTATCCGTCAGGTATGCAGCGCGAGAGGCTGGCGGCGCGGGTTTGGGGATTGGCTTTCTACGTCGTGCCGCCTGCATGCAACAAGCAATGATTCGACCAACGCCGTGCGCAGCGTCGTCCACGGTCGACCACCGCCATAGACGATTTTCTGATTCACTTCCAGTTCCATACCGACATACGCTCGCGGTGAAAAGCGCCGGCGCAGGTACGAGGTCAAGCCGTCACCTTTACCCGCATAGGGATAATTGCGGCGAACCTTGAGCGTCGGCGCGAGGCCTTCCAGCGATGCCTTCCAGCGGGCGGCGAGCGTCGCTTCGCCGGCACGCCGCGGGTCATAGAGCAGGCCGACATCGGCCCGGCGCACTTGGCCGTCCAACGCCGGCGTGAAACTGTGCGACGAAACGTGAATCACGCGCCGACCGCGCGCGAAGGCGTGGTTGACCAGGGCTTCCACACGCGTGCGATACGGAAGGTAATAGCGCGCGACGATCTGTGCATGCAAAGTCGCCGGCATGCCAAGCGTTGCAACGCTGAAGAGTTGCGGATGACTAATCGAGCGATTGAGGTCGACCAGCAGCCGGCTGACCGTCGAATGCACCAGCGGCGCGTCGAGAGCCTGCGCCAGCGCCCTGGCCATCACCAAGGCACCCGGATCGTAACCGCGGTGCGTGGCGAGCAGTGGAGCATGGGCGCGGAACAGCGATCGATACGGCGCGGGAATCCGGTTGCCACCGTGCTCGCAGGTAACGATGAATGCATCCTTCAAGACGCTGGGTCCGGTCACCAGATCAATTCAGGCAACTGGCGAAACACCTGGCGCGTGCCCTCGCTCCATTGATAGCCCAAGGCAGTGAAATAGGAGTCCCCGTCGTCGAAGCGGCGCCGCATCTGCACCTCAAGGCTGTCGCGCTCGTAACAGATGAGATCAATCGGCATGCCCACCGACAGGTTGCTGCGCATTGTCGAATCGAAGGAAACCAGCACGCACTTGGTAGCTTCAGCGAGCGGCGTATGGCGGGAGATCACGCGGTCGATGATCGGCTTGCCATACTTGGTCTCACCGGTCTGCAAATAGGGGGTGTCGATTCCAGCTTCGATGAAATTGCCTTCCGCATAAATCCGGAATAGCCGCAATGACTCGCCATTGATCTGTCCACCCACAATGAACGACGCGTTGAAGCCAACCTCGTTTTCCTGCAGGTACTCGCCGTCGCGGCGCTCGATGTCGCGCATCGCATCCGAGACCAGCATGGCGATGTCGAACATCGTTCGCGCGCTCCAGAGATTGGCGGCGACATCCCCTGCCGCGCAGCGCTGGTTCAGCACGCCGATCACCGCCTGCGTCCCGGCCAGGTTGCCGGAACTGAGAAGCACGATCACGCGATCGCCACGACGCTCGAACACCGTCATCTTGCAGAACTTGGCGAAGTTGTCCATGCCCGCATTGGTGCGGGAATCGGACGCGAAAATCATTCCCTGGTCGAGCATTACACCAACGCAATAAGTCATGCTTTGCGAACCTTGCTGAAAGCCGCAGCGTACACCGATTCATCGCACCACTTCGGTGCCACTCCTGTCGGTACAGTACATTCCGGCGTTCGGGCCGTGGCGCACTCGCGCTCAGTTTGGCGGTGGTCCTTTCAGCTTGCGTTGCTCGTCTTCGCGCTTCTGCGCGTCGGGATCGTTCTTGGCGTCATCCTTCTTGTTTGGCGCGTGCTTCGCGTCTGGCCCGCGCGGCGGTGCGTTCGGTGGCGGAATCTGGGCCGCGGGTGGTGGGGGCACCTGGATTGCCGCGGGCGGCGGCCCCCTGGGTGCCGCGGCCGGCGGTCGCGCTTCAACCGGTTTTGTGGAGGGCGGGGGCTCGAATTTCACCGGCGGCGGCGCAGGCGCCGCCTGCGGCACGGCACGGACTGCTGGCGGCGAAGGCGGCACGAACGCGGCAGGCGGGACCTGCCGTTGCGCCGGTGGTTGCATCGCCGACGGCGTCGTGATGGCAGGTTCGCGTTGCTCCGGCTTGCCCCTCGTTGGTGATGGTATCGGGGCCGGCGGCGGCACGGCTTGCATGGGCATTACAGGCGCCGGCGCTGGTGCCGCTCGCTGCGGCGGCGTGAATGGCTGAACCGCGGGTTGGGCCGGCGGTTGCGCTGCAGGCGGTGCGCCCGGTTGGCCACGCTGATCGGATTTTCCGCGTTGGTCCGGCGTTGGTGCTGCAGGCGGTGCGCCCGGTTGGCCACGCTGATCGGATTTTCCGCGTTGGTCCGGCGTTGGTGCTGCAGGCGGTGCGCCCGGTTGGCCACGCTGATCGGATTTTCCGCGTTGGTCCGGCGTTGGTACGGGTGCAGTGGCTGGCGGCGTCGGCAATGTCGCGCCAACGCGCGCCGGTGCGGCCGGCGTCGGTGCGGATGCGGCGGCTGGTCGCTCGTCCAATTTTCCCGGTGCAGCCGGTGCCCTTGGCGTAGCCGTACCCTTTGCTCCGGCGTTTTCCGGCGGCGGACGTGAAACCGGCGGCGCC
>JBDTPJ010000144.1:0-5784 GCA_039932755.1 Betaproteobacteria bacterium | reverse complement strand
ACGACACGCCGGGCGTGCTCACGCTGGCGTTGGGCAAGGACATCGCCGGCAAGCCCGTGGTGGCGGACCTTGCGCGCATGCCGCATTTGCTCGTTGCGGGTACCACCGGTTCCGGCAAGTCGGTGGCGGTCAACGCGATGATCCTCTCGCTGCTGTACAAGGCCGAGCCCAAGCAGGTGCGCTTGATCCTCATCGACCCCAAGATGCTGGAACTCTCGATGTACGAAGGCATCCCGCACCTGCTGGCGCCCGTGGTCACCAACATGAAGCTCGCGCCCAACGCTCTCAACTGGTGCGTGGGCGAGATGGAGCGCCGCTACAAGCTGATGTCGCTGCTCGGCGTGCGCAATCTCGCGGGATACAACGCAAAAATCGGCGAGGGCAGGAAGTCCGGCAAGAAGGAACTCAACCCGTTGTCATTGACGCCGGAGGCGCCCGAGCCGCTGGAGGAAATGCCGTTGATCGTTGTCGTCGTCGACGAACTCGCCGACCTGATGATGGTGACGGGAAAGAAAATCGAGGAGCTGATCGCGCGCATTGCGCAAAAGGCACGCGCGGCGGGCATCCATTTGATCCTGGCCACGCAACGCCCTTCCGTCGACGTCATCACGGGTCTCATCAAAGCCAATATTCCGTCACGCATCGCGTTCCAGGTCGCGAGCAAGATCGACTCGCGCACCATCCTTGACCAGATGGGCGCCGAGGCGCTGCTGGGGCAGGGCGACATGCTGTACATGCCGCCGGGCACGGGCTATCCCTTGCGCGTGCACGGCGCATTCGTCTCCGACGGCGAGGTGCACCGCGTGGTTGAGCACCTGAAGCAGATGGGTGAACCCCAATACATCGAGGGACTGCTCGAAGGCAGCGTTGCGGGCGCGAATGGCGACGATGGCGTTTCGGTCGAGGGTGCGGACGCAGAGTCGGATCCGATGTACGACCAGGCCGTCGCGGTGGTACTAAAGACAAGGCGACCGTCGATTTCCCTGGTGCAAAGGCACTTGCGGATCGGCTACAACCGCGCCGCGCGTCTCATCGAACAGATGGAGAACGCGGGACTGGTTTCGCCAATGCAAACTAACGGCAACCGGGAAGTCCTGGTGCCGGCGGCCAAGGGTAACGGCTGACCATGCAGGTGGTGGTAGAGGTGGTCCTGGCCGTTGCGCTCGCCGCGACTGTAGCTACCTGGGTCCATGCGGGTCCGGTGGAAGTCTATCGCGAGGGGCCGCAGTTGTGCCCGCGTGATGTGCCCACGGCGGCGCCCGTGCTGACCGAGGCGCAGGTCATTATCCGTTCCCGCACGATGCTGCCGGCGGGATTCTGCGGCCCCTCGATGTTTGTGACCGGCTGCGACGCGGAGCCGGAATTTGCATTCGGCGCATGGCGCGTCTATGTTCATCAGTATCGCGAGCGCTCAGTTGACACCACCCGAACTCGCGACCGCGGCGGACTCTCACACACGTATATCATCCTCGATACCGTCGGCAATTGCCTTGCCAACATTCCCGGAACGGACTTCGGCGCTCCCCATTGATGAACCTACGAAATTTCCCGGCCCCTCGAGGCGTCATTTTGCTTTCGCTGCTCGCGGTGTCCGCAAGCGTGATTCCGGCGCACGCAGCCACCCTCGATCGCCTGCGGGCGTTCGTGCGCGAGACACAAACCGCACGCACGCAGTTCACGCAGACCGTGGTCGACAAGAACGGCAGGGCCATGCAGAGCGCCAACGGCACCTTTGAATTGTCGCGGCCGGGCAAGTTTCGCTGGAACGTCGAGAAGCCCTACAAGCAACTGCTGGTGGGCGACGGGCAGCGAGTCTGGATCTACGACGAGGACCTCAACCAGGTGATCGTGCGCAAGGTCGGCGAGGCGCTCGGCGGAACGCCGGCCGCATTATTGTCCGGCAACCAGGACGTGGAGCGTGCGTTCGAGTGGAAGGACTTGCCCGCGGCAGATGGACTCGATTGGCTCGGCGCCACGCCACTGTCCAAGGACGCCGCGTTCACGCAGATCCGGATCGGATTTGATGCCAAAGGCCTCGCGGCGCTGGATGTTGTCGACGCGTTCGGCCAGAAGAGCATCGTGCGGTTTAGCAATGTGGAGCGCAATCCGAAGTTCCCGCCCGACACCTTCCACTTCACGCCGCCCAAGGGTGCCGATGTGATCGGCGACAAGTAGCGGTCAGGGCAGCGGCATTCTCCTGGCCGGCAACGCCTGTGTCAATGCGAGCAACGCAATAAGCTTGCGCATCAGTCTCATTCCGCCTTGCTTATCGCGCCAGCCATGCCTGTACCCGGGGGTGCGCAAGCACATCGGCGTTGACGACGAACTCCGGGCGGCGCCCATTGGCTATATCGACGATGCTGGCGAGTCCGGTGGTTGCCATGTTGTGGAAGCACTCGTCGGTCCAGCATAGCGCGTGTGGCGTCACGATGACGTTGTCCATTGCGAGCAATGGATTGGCGGGATCGACGGGCTCCTGTTCGAACACGTCCAGCGCCGCGCCCGCAATCCTGCCCGCCTGCAACGCGGCGATCAACGTGGGTTCATCGACCACAGGACCGCGCGATACGTTGATGAAGAACGCCGTAGGCTTCATCAACGCGAACTGCGGTGTGCTGATCAGGTGGCGCGTTTCCTCGTTGAGCAGCGGGATGGCGACCACGAAGTCGGATTCGCGCATCAGGGTGGCCAGGTCGACCTTGCGGGCGCCCAGGTGGCCGATCTCTACCGCGTTGACATAAGGATCGGCGGCCAGCAGCTTCAGGTCGAACACGCGCGCCATGCGCAACAGTTCCTTGCCGATGCGTCCGGCACCGATCACGCCGAGCGTGCGTCCGGTCAGCCCCATTCCCATGTTGTTCATTCGCTCATCCCACCGGCCGGTGCGGGTCAGGCGGTCCTTCAGCATGAGCTTGCCGGCAAGTGCCAGGACGAACGTAAGTGCAATAGTTGCAACCGGACGCGGCATGGCCATCGGCGTGTTGGTCACGACGATGCCCGCACGCGACATGGCGGGAACGTCGACCGAGTCGTAGCCCACGCCGTGCCGCGCGACGATACGCAGGCGACAATCTGCGCGGGCGACGGCAGCGCCCGGTGTGCGCGCCATGTTCACGTAGACGGCGTCATATCGGGCCGCATGGTCAGGCGTCAATTCGCGCACGATCGACGGGAGGTACTCCCATTCGATGTTGGGAGCGTTAGCGAGGATTTCCAGCGCCTTGGGACCGAAGGCCGGCTCGCCGCGGGAATCCAGAATGTCGCGCGTGATGCCTACACGAAACTTTTCTGCCACATTGCTCTCCGCTATTTGCTGGAATTGCGCATGACATCGAGGCCGCTGCGCAATGCATTTTGCAGCATCAGCTGGTCGATGCCGTAGGACATGAGACGAAAGCCCTTGGCCACATAGTCGCGCGCCCACTCGTCGTCCATACCTATGAACGCAGCCGCCTTGCCGTGCGACTCGCAGGCGGCAACGATGCGGGCTACGGCCGCAAGGTAATCCGGATGCTTGAACTGTCCAGGAATGCCCATGAAGTTGGTCAGGTCGAAATGACCCAGCCACAGCGCATCCACACCGGGCACGGCAGCGATGGCCTCGACATTGGCCAGGCCCTCGACGGTCTCGATCTGAGGAATCACCATCGTTCGTTGCTGCAGGGCCGCCATCTTGGCGACGACATCGCCGCCTTGATAGTCGTCGTGCGCGAATCCGAAGGCGGCGCCGCGCCGCCCCGCCGGTGGATACTGCGCGCAGGAGACGATATGCCGCGCTTCATCGGCGCTGCCCACCATCGGCACCATGATGCCCATTGCGCCCACGTCGAGCGCACGCGCGATGAAGTGATACTCGCCCCGGGGTACGCGCACCATCGGCACGATGTCGAGTCCGCGGCACAAGGCAAATTGGGTCTTCAGCGTTTCGAACGAGAGTCCCGTGTGCTCCATGTCGAACAGCACGAACTCGGCACCTGCGTTCTTGCAGATCTGCGGCAGGCCGGGCGAAAAGAATTCGAATACCATCGCGCCGAATGCACGGCCACCGCCGGCGAGTCTGGTTTTTACGGGATTTTCACGCACGATCAGCTTGCCTCCAGTATTTCGCGCGACGCGCGTAGTCCGGACTCCAGCGCCCTTTGCATCCACTGTTATCGATGCCCTTGATTTCGCATCGGTCGCTCGTCATCGAAGTGTATCGCGCCCGCGTGCAAACCCTGCGCCTACCCCCCATAATCTTCCTTGCCATGAATGATCTCTTTGCCTCCGCCGGCGTTACTGGCGCCTCGCCGCCGCTCGCCGAACGCCTGCGGCCGAAGACGTTCGCCGACGTGGCCGGGCAGCGACACCTGCTTGCACCAGGCAAGCCGCTCGCGGTTGCATTTGCGTCGGGAAAGCTGCACTCGATGATCCTCTGGGGTCCGCCGGGCGTGGGCAAGACGACGCTGGCGCGGTTGATGGCGGATGCGTTCAATGCCGACTTCATTGCGATATCGGCGGTGCTTGCCGGGGTGAAGGATATTCGTGACGCCGTGGCGCGCGCCGAGGCCACGCGCGCCCAGTTCGGGCGCGCGACAATTCTTTTCGTCGATGAGGTCCACCGCTTCAACAAGGCGCAACAGGACGCCTTCCTGCCGTTTGTGGAGCAGGGCACGCTGACGTTCATCGGTGCCACCACCGAAAATCCGTCTTTTGAAGTCAATGGCGCGTTGCTTTCGCGCGCCACGGTCTATGTGCTGGAGCCGCTGTCGGCGCAGGACCTCGTCGTCCTCTTCGACCGCGCGGCGGCTGCCGTGATGCCTGGCGTCTCATGGGACGCAGGCGCGCGCGACGCATTGACCGCCTACGCTGATGGCGACGGTCGGCGCTTGATCAACCTGGTCGAGCAACTTGCCGTGGCGGCCACCGAAGCGGGCCGCGCAATGATCGACATCGCCTTCCTGGAAGCGACCATCTCGCGCAGTTTGCGCCGCTTCGATAAGGGCGGCGAGGCGTTCTACGACCAGATTTCCGCGCTACACAAATCGGTACGCGGCACCGATCCTGACGCTGCGTTGTACTGGATGTGCCGGATGCTCGATGGCGGTGCCGATCCCTTGTACGTCGCGCGCCGGCTCATTCGCATGGCGAGCGAGGACATCGGACTGGCAGATCCGCGCGCGTTGCGGCTTGCGCTCGATGCTGCCGAGACCTATGAGCGGCTGGGTACGCCCGAGGGTGAACTTGCGCTCGCGCAGTGTGTCCTCTATCTCGCGGCCGCGCCCAAGTCGAATGCCGCGTATATGGCGTTTAATGCGGCGCGCGTCTTCATCGCGGACGATGGCTCGCGGCCAGTGCCGCTGCGTTTGCGCAATGCACCGACCAAGTTGATGAAGGGACTGGGCTACGGCAAGGGCTATCGCTATGCGCACGACGAGGAGGGTGCCTACGCCGCCGGAGAACACTACCTGCCCGACGACATGGCGCCGCAGAAATTTTACACGCCCACCGACCGCGGACTTGAAGCGCAGATTCGTGAAAAGCTGGAGCGGCTGCGGGCGCAGGATCGACGCTCGACAGACGACCAGAGCAGCGCGGACGAGCCCGAATGATCTCACGCAAGTATCTGATATAATTAAACAATGCTAGATATCAATCTCTTCCGTAACGACCTGGCAGCCGTAGCCGGCGGGCTCGCCCATCGTGGCGTCGTGCTTGACGCCACGCGTTTTGCGTCGCTCGAAGCACGGCGCAAGGACATCCAGACGCGTACGCAGGATTTGCAAGCAAAGCGCAACGCGTTGT
>JBDTPJ010000143.1:0-5826 GCA_039932755.1 Betaproteobacteria bacterium | reverse complement strand
GCCCGCGTCAGACCTTGCGGAGCAGCGCGTAGAAGAAACCGTCCTGATTGTGGCGCGTGCCCTTCCCGGAAGGCAAGAGTTGCCCGCCGTCATGGCGGATTTCGGGGTCAAATATGAGGGTTTCGCGCAACGCATCCGGCGTTTCCGCCATGAATTGGCGCACCCGGGCCTCGTTTTCGCCAGCAAATACCGAGCAGGTCACGTAGAGCAGAAGTCCGCCGGGGGTCAGGAGTGGCCACAGGGCCTTGAGGATTCGCCGCTGTTCGACGGCCAGGTCAGTGAGGTCGGACTTGCGGCGCAGCCACTTGGCATCGGGGTGTCGGCGCACGATGCCGGACGCGGTGCAGGGAACATCCACCAGGATCCGGTCGAATCGGCGGCCATCCCACCAAGCGTAAGGCTGCCCCGCGTCGCCGACGACGACCGCATTCTCGCGATGCGCGAGCTTGAGTCGCGCAAAGTTTTCGCGGACCTTGACCAGCCGCGCTTCATCGCGATCGAGCGCGACCAGTTCGACGTCGGCCAATTCGAGAATATTCGAAGCCTTGCCACCCGGCGCCGCGCAGGCATCGAGCACGCGCATGCCATCGCCAACCGCGAGCAAGAGGGCCGCCAGTTGCGCGCCGAGGTCCTGCACCGAAAACGCACCCTCGGCAAATCCTGGCAGCGCCGTGACGGGCAGCGGCGGGTCGACAATCATGCCCTGCGCGCCGGCAGCGATCGCGGTCACGCCTTCGGCCGCAAAGCGCGCCAGCAGCGTCTCCCGCGTACTGACCCGTCGATTGATCCGCAAACTGAGCGGCGGACGCTCGTTGCCGACCGCAAGTATCTGCTGCCAGTGCTGCGGATGGTCGGCCTCGACGCGACCGATCCACCAGCGCGGATAGGACCATAGCGCAACCGGGCTGGCCGCGACCACTTGCGCGTTCAACGCGTCGCGCTCACGCAGGTAGCGACGAAGCATGGCGTTGACCAGCGCCTTGGCCTGCGGGCGTGCAATGAGAGCTGCCGCTTCAACCGCCCGGTCGACGATCGCAAAGGGCGGTGCCGATGTATGGTCAAGCTGATACAGCGCAACGGCGACCAGCGCGGCGAGTTTCCCGTCCGCGATGGGCTTGGCCGCAAGCGCGCGCGTCAGCGCCTCGTAGCGACCCCAATGCCGCAGCGTCCCATAGGCGAGTTCCTGTACGAGCGTGCGTCCGCGCAGTTCCGAGCCATCGTCAACCGCAGCGAGTGCCGACGGGAGGGCCATGCCTGCGAAAACGTGACGTACGGCGAGCGCCGCCTGCTGCTGTTCGATCTGCATCGACGATTCGGAAGTTCAGGTCGCCGCAGCGTGTCCAAACCGGACGCCGTCAGCAACACCATGTCCCGCGGCGAAGGCCGCGGCGGACATGCGCTTGCCGTTGGCCGGCTGGACTGCGATCAGGCGCAGCGCACCGTCGCCACAGGCAACGTCGATGCCCGCGTTACCTGACGCGAGAACGATCCCGGCCGATGCATCGCTTTCGGGCAACACGGGCTCCGCCCGCCAGACCTTGACGCCCTGCCCGTTGAATTGGGTTGCGGCACCCGGCACCGGGTCAAAGGCGCGGACCTGGCGATCGATGACCGCAGCCGATTGGCCCCAGTCGATCGCGGCATCAGCGCGTTCAATCTTGTTGGCGTAGGTCGCACCCGTCGCGGGCTGCGGCGTGGCCTCGATCGCGCCATCGCGCGCCAGGCGGATAAGGACCGCAATGATCGCGCGTGCTCCCACCGCCGCCAGCTTGTCATGCAGCGAGCCGGCGGTTTCGCGCGGCGCGATATCCACGTCGACGCACTCGATCATCGGACCGGTGTCCAGGCCCGCATCCATTTGCATGATCGTGACGCCGGTCCGCGTGTCACCGGCGGCAATGGCGCGCTGGATTGGCGCGGCGCCACGCCACCTGGGAAGCTTCGACGCATGAATATTGATGCATCCGAACCGCGGCCAGGCGAGGACGGCCGGCGTCAGAATCAAACCATACGCGGCAACCACCAGCACATCGAGGGGAACGGCGACCAGGGCCGCACGCGCTTCGGCGCTCTTGAGAGTGGCCGGCTGAAAAACGCGCAGTCCGCGACCCACCGCGATGCGTTTGACGGGGGAGGACTCGGCGTTCAGGCCGCGCCCCTTGGGCCGGTCGGGCTGGGTCAGGACCAGGGGCACCGCAAACCCGCCGGCGATGAGTGCTTCGAGCGCCAAGGCCGCGAAGGCTGGCGTTCCAGCAAAGCCAACCCTCATCGGGGAACGCTGAAGGAGGTCAACCCGCGAGCCGTTGTTTCTTGCGCTGCTTCTGCCTTAGCCGGGCGCGCTTCAGGGGCGAGAGGTAGTCGACGAACATCCGGCCCACGAGGTGGTCCATTTCGTGCTGCATGCAGACCGCAAGCGTGTCTTCCGCCGTGCGTTCGAAGAGCTCACCCCGCTCGGTCCGCGCGCGTACAGTGATGCGGGAGGCGCGGACGACTTTGTCGAAATAGCCGGGGACCGAAAGGCACCCCTCTTCGCATTCGATCTCGCCGGAGGAAGCGATGATTTCCGGATTGACCAGAATAACCAGATCGTCCCGCGCATCGGAGATGTCGATGACGATGATGCGCTTGTGGACATCGACCTGGGTCGCGGCCAGGCCAATACCCGGCGCGGCATACATCGTTTCGGCCATGTCCCGGACGAGCCGGCCCACGTCCGGGGTGAAGTCCGTGACGGCTGTCGCGACTTTTTTGAGACGCGGATCGGGGTATTCCAGTATGGGAAGTAGCGCCATAGCTTGCCAAATGCAGGTGCCGGATGCAGAATCCGTGTTAAGTCCTTATTTTGCGGCGGTTTAGGACGTTAGCAAGGGCCGCCGGAACAGGAAGAGCCGTTATGGTTCAACAGTTTAACACAGCGAAACACCTGCTCGCGGCTGCGGTCGCGGCGGGTATGCTTGCCTTCTGTACGCCGGCCCTGGCGCAGAATACTGCCGATATCCAGATGGCCGACAAGGCGCCGTCGAGCTACACGGTGCAAAAAGGCGACACATTGTGGGGCATCTCCGGCAGGTTCCTCAAGGATCCCTGGCGCTGGCCCGATATCTGGCGGATCAATCGCGACCAGATCAAGAACCCGCATCTCATCTATCCCGGCGACGTGGTCAAGCTCGACTTTGTCGAGGGCAAGCCGCAACTGACGCTTATGCGCGACGGCGTGCGCGTTTCGCCGTCGACGCGCGCCTCGAACCTGGACGTCGATTTCATTCCGTCCATCCCGCCCGGCGACATCGAGCCGTACCTGTCAAAGAACCTGGTTACCGGACCCAATGGCCTGGCCGACACCGCCGAGATCCTCTCCGGTCGCAACTCGACCCGCATGATCCGGGGCCGCGGCGACGTCGTGTACGTAACGGGTCTGGACCCCAAGGGTGGCGACTATTGGTTCATATACCGCCCGGGCCCCCCGATCACCACGTTCGACGGCAATAACATCCTGGGCTACGAAAGCAAATTCATAGGCACCGCGCGGGTTGAGAAGTTCGGAGATCTAGCCACGGTACGCATCGAGACGGCCGACCTCGAGGTGCTCCTGGGCGACCGGCTGTTGCCTGCGCCGCGCATGACGCTCGTGGATTACCTGCCGCGCGCCCCGGAGAAGGAGATCATTGCGAGGATCCTTCAGGTTCCCTTTACCAATACCGAAACCGGCCGCGGTTACGTCGTCACACTCGACAAGGGCCGGGCGGACGGCCTGGAACCCGGCCACGTGTTGGCCGTGTATCGCGCGGTCGAACCCATAGAGGACCCGCGCCCGGGCAAGCAACAAACGGCGATCCTGCGCTTCCTCGATCCGACCAAGGTATTTACGCCACAGGTCCTGGTCTCGCCCGCCGACGAGCGGACCGGCCTCATGTTCGTGTTCCGCACCTTCGACAACGTTTCGTATGCAATCGTCCTGAACTCCACGGATCCCGTTCGCCCAGGCGATTACGGCCGCACGCCCTAAGGTAAAATTATCGTCGACGGCATAGCGGCGGACCCCGGTTTCGTCCGCCGACGCGTGCCAGGTCCCCGGTCCCAAGATTCAGGAATCACACTCTCCAGTTCCCCGTTCTGGACACTTCGGTCCAAAGTCCAATATCGGCGGACGCGTTCCGCCGTCTATCCTGACCCCATGTCCGTCGCCACCTCGACCCCGGAGGCTTGGGCGACGTTGTCGCTTAAAGCCCTGCCGCATACCGCGCTGGTCGCGCTGTTGCGTGCGTTTGGCGACCCTCACGCCGTGCTCGCCGCGACGCGCGCGGCACTCTGTGCGGTAGTACCTGCCACCATTGCAGCCCGGGTACAGGCCCCCCCCGACGCCGACGCATTGGCGACCACCCGCGGTTGGCTTGCCGATCCGACGCACGAAATCATTGCCTGGGACGACCCGGACTATCCGCGCGCACTCCTCGACCTCGGTTACGCGCCGCCCGCCCTGTTTTTCGTCGGTCGCCGCGAGCTTCTCAACCGTCCCGCGCTGGCGATTGTCGGCAGCCGCAATGCCTCCGCGCAGGGCGCCGCCAACGCGCGCGCCTTCGCCCACGCGCTCGCCCAATCGGGGCTGACCGTGGTGTCGGGCCTGGCGGTGGGTGTCGACGCGGCAGCCCACGATGGCGCGCTCGCGGGCGAGGGCAGTACGCTGGCGGTGGTCGGCACCGGCCTCGATCGCGTATATCCGGCGGCCAATCGCGATCTCGCGCACCGCATTGCCGAGCACGGCGGACTCCTTTCCGAATTCCCGCCCGGCACGCCCCCCAGGGAAAAAAATTTTCCCCGCCGCAACCGCTTGATCAGCGGGCTGTCGCGCGGTGTGCTGGTGGTCGAGGCCGCGTTATCGTCAGGTTCGCTCATCACCGCGCGCTATGCCGGCGAACAGGGCCGCGAAGTCTTTGCCATACCGGGCTCCATCCATTCACCGTTGTCCAAGGGTTGCCACAAGCTGATCCGCGAGGGCGCCAAGCTTGTGGAGACCGCGCGAGACATCCTCGAGGAACTCGGCATGGGCGGGTCCGCAATGGGCGTGGCCCGAACGCAGACAATCATGGCGAGCCCCGTCGAGGCCACGCTTCTGGCGGCACTGGGGGGCGATCCAGCCACCATGGACCTGCTGGTCGAGCGCACCGGTTTGGCGTCAGACGTCGTCATGGCGACGCTCATCCGGCTCGAACTTGACGGGCAGGTAGCGTCACTCCCGGGCGCATTGTGGCAACGGCTCGGATGAACCACTTCGCAATCGTGGCCTCGCGCGTGAGCGCGCGCGCCTCGCGTACGCGCGCGGGCACACGCGCCTGCGCGCCTGCACGTTGGGACCCAGCATTTTTTCCTTTTCTTGCCGTCGTCATCCGACCACGGGTAGTATCGGCGTCCCTTTGCTACGGCTTCAGGTAATTCAATTCCCGTGTCCAAGAGCCTTATCATCGCCGAAAAGCCCTCCGTCGCCGCCGACATTGCGCGCGCACTCGGCGGGATCACCAAGCACGACGACTATTTCGAAGGCGACAAGCACGTCGTCTCCTCAGCCGTCGGGCACCTGCTCGAGATCGGCATGCCCGAGGAGGAGGAGGTCAAGCGCGGCAAATGGACCTTCGCGCACCTGCCCGCACTCCCCTCCAAGTTCGCGCTGAAACCCATCGAAAAGAACGAGGCGCGCCTGAAGACGCTGCTGAAGCTGATCAAGCGCAAGGACATCACCGCGCTGATCAACGCCTGCGACGCCGGGCGCGAAGGCGAGCTCATCTTCCGCAACATCGTGCAGTTCTCCAAGTCTGGCAAGCCCATCAAGCG
>JBDTPJ010000142.1:0-5845 GCA_039932755.1 Betaproteobacteria bacterium | reverse complement strand
AGAGCTTTCGGCGGATGATCGCCTATTCCTCCATTGCCCACGCCGGCTACCTGTTTTACGCATTCCTTGGCGACGGTCCCGGGCGCTTCCAGGCGGTCGCGTTCTACGTGCTCGCGTACGGATTGATGAATGTGCTGGCCTTCGCCTCCCTGCCGCGCGCCGAGGACGACTCTGCGCGGGATCGCATGGACAATCTCAAGGGGTTATATCAGCGTGAGCCCTTCGCCGCCGTGATGATCGGCATCGCGATGCTGTCGCTCGCGGGGATACCGCCCTTCCCCGGATTCGTCGCAAAATTCCTGATCTTCAGTAATGTATTCGCGGCGGGATACACGACCTACGCCGTGCTGGGCCTGATCGCCAGCTACATGGGCATCTATTTCTACCTGCGCGTGATCCAGTATCTCTTCATGAGCCCGGAACCATCCGTTGCACAACGACCGCCGTATAGCCGCGCGGTGCTTGGCGCGAGCTTTATCTGCCTGCTGGCTGTCATTGGAATTGCGGTGTTCCCCGGCTGGGTGATTGGGCAGCTCTGAAACGCGACGGATGGTCGTGTAGCGGGCGCCAATGCGCTCGGTACTGGGCCGTGGCGGGAAGTGGCCAAGGTCTAGCACGGCCCCACCTTTCGGTTTGGATCCGCGCGTTTTAGATGAACTATTCCATCCCATCAACTAAGTTCCAATTTTGCTAACTGGGTCGGTAACGCTCTCTTTGACGGTAGTCGCTTCGGTCGCTGTTTGTGGCCGAGTGCCGCCTAGCGAACACGTTGGACTTTCACAGCACAATTGGGAGTCGTAGCCAACGCGATCAATGTATAGAGTTCGGTTTTTCATTCTCCTAGCAAGATGTTTCATGGAGCCTAGGCTGCCTGTCAATGCGAAGCGCTCTCTTAGCACAGCGCCGGTGATTTCTGTGTTGGGCGTCATCCCACGGAGGCTATCCAGCATGACTTGGGTGAGTCGAACAGCGAGCGCGAGTGGGAACGTGAGCGTGATCCAATCTTGCCCGTCGCTTCCCCCATGGCTGCCGCGCCGAGCGCGGGCCCCCTTTGCGGCCGGCTCTCGCCGGCCTTCCATGTTACTTCGGCACGTCACCCGGCTCGGACTTGCCTGTGTACGCGATGCCATTGTCAGCCGGCGCATTCATCCTGACCACCTTTATGAATCCATAACCCATGCCCTGGTGGCAGCCATTGCAGTCGTTGATGATCCCGGTGTAGGCAGTCTCGAATGCCTTGAAGTCCTTGGCCTGGATCGCCTTGTTCACCGGCGTGAATGTCGTGTCATAAAAGGCCTTCCACACTTTGTATTCGGCGGGCTTGGTGACGCTGGCTGGGTTCATCGACCCGTTCATGTACTTCGCCATGTACGCCGCGAGCGCCCAATTGCCTTCCTTGGCGGCAAAATAAATGTTCTGAAAGCGGTCGCCCACTTCCCGCATCGGGATCGCGAACTTCGGCAACGCACCCTTTAGCTCATCGACCTGTTTTTGCAGGTCTGCCTGCGCGAATGCTGTTGCGCTGCTCAACCCGAGCGCCATCCCTGCGAGAATCACCGTGCTTTTCCTCGTTACCATCGTCGAGCTCCTTATCTCCAATTGATGGGATCCTCCCATCGCGGTTTCGCCGGAATTCGCGCACCCGGCGCCTTTGCATAGGCAATGCTCTGCGTGTCTATTTTTTCCAGGCCAGGACACGCGGCGCAGCCGTCCTTTTTCATCAGTGCTTCCGCGGCGGGGTTGTCGAGCAAGGCGTTGGCCCCGCCGGAAACGGACATGCCGATGGCAAGATTCATCCAATGACGTTTAACAGACCCTCCGTTCCAATGGACACGGACACGCCGATCAAGCACCTGCCCGCTTCGCCACCGGCGAGTACATATCCAACACCTGAAGCCGCGTCGCCTGCAGCCGCTCCGACACCACACCCAGCAGCCGGTGCATCAACGCATAGCCAAACGCCGTGTCCTGCTTGCAAGCGGCGAGCAGCTCGCCGCCGTCGAACGCCAGTGCTTCGGCGCGCTCGAGCGCGCGCGCCTGGAAATGCTTGCGCCTGCCCATCAGGATGGCCGACCAGCCGAGCTCATCACCGGCGGAAAGCGTCTGGACGCGCAGCGTGTGGTCGGGCGCGGCAATCTCCAGCGCCACCAGTCCTGTTAGGATCAGATAGAACTCTCCGCACTCGTCGCCTTCGCGGAAAATGACCTGATCGCGTTCGAACCGCACTCGCGTCGCCATCGACGCAAGCTTCTCGATGTGCTGAGGCTGGAACTCCTCCACGAATGGATGCCTCTGCAGAAGCACTACCAACGACTCACTCATGATCGTCCGACGCCCTTTCGGGTAGCAGTTGGCGCGTCACCCATGCCGTTTCAGCCGGCGACATAGTTCGGGTAATCGGGTTCGTACATCTGCGCCTTCATGAACTCGAGCAGATCGGCAGGTTCCGGCACCCGCGCCAATCCCTCGCTGAACGCGACGGCCGCGACGGCCGCTGCGATTTGTGCCGATACTTCGCGTACGTCCTTGAGTGGCGGGAACAGGCTGCCCTGCGCCAAGTCCGCCGGCGTCACCCGGTCGGCGAGCGTCCGCGCCGCCGCCATGAACATCGACTCAGGCACACGCGTCGCGCGGGACGCGATCAGGCCCAGACCCATCCCGGGAAAAATGTACGAGTTGTTGCATTGACGCGGCACGAACAATTGATCGCCGATGGTGACCGGAGCGAAGGGCGAGCCGCACGCGAACAGCGCCCGGCCCTCGGACCACCGATACGCTTGCTCGGCCGTGCACTCGGACTTCGACGTAGGATTCGACAGCGCGAATACGATCGGCCGCGCATTGAGCGCCGCCATCTTGCGTACGATTTCTTCCGTGAATGCGCCCCCGACCGCCGCGACGCCTACGATGGCAGTCGGCTCGAGCGCTGTTACGGCGCCCAGCAGCGTGCCTACCAGCGCGTGATCGTGGGCAAACGGCTTCTTGTGCGCCGGGAGACCAGTGCGCTCCCTGACGACCAGACCCTGCGAGTCGAACAGCCAGCAACGCTGCCGCGCCGCCGCCTCGTCAAGGCCTTCCGCCACCATTGCCGCCACGACCAGCTGGGCGATGCCGGTCGCCGCTTCGCCGGCGCCCTGGAACAGCACGGTCTGCTCGCTGAGCTTGCGGCCCGTGATCCGGGTGGCGGACAGTAGTCCCGCTACCGCGACGGCCGCGGTCCCCTGAATGTCGTCGTTGAACGTGGGCATGCGGTCGCGATAGCGCTCGAGCAGACGAAACGCATTGTGGTTGGCGAAGTCCTCGAACTGGATCACGACTCCGGGGAAAAGCTCGCGCGCCGCGGTGACGAATTCGTCGACCAGCGCGTCATATTCGGCTTCGGGCAGCCGTGGCTGCTGGAGCCCAAGATACAGCGGATCCGAAAGCAGCACCGGATTGTTAGTCCCTACATCAAGCAGTACCGGCAGGCACGCGGTTGGTCGCACGCCCGCGCACGCCGTGTACAGCGAGAGCTTGCCGACCGGTATACCCATGCCATTCGCCCCGAGGTCGCCGAGGCCCAGGATGCGCTCCCCATCGGAAATCACGATGATCGCGACGTCGCGATGCGGCCAGTTGCCCAATACCCGTGCGACGTGGCCACGATCGTTCGCACTGACGAAAATGCCGCGCGGCCGCTGGAAAATGTGTCCGAACTGCTGGCAGGCCTGGCCCACCGTCGGCGTGTAGACTATCGGCATCGTCTCGTCGGGGTAGTCCATCAGGATGCGAAAGAACAGCGACTCGTTGCGGTCGTGCAGCGCGGTCAGATTGATGTATTTTTCCAGGTCCGTCGGCTTGCGGCGGAAGTTTTCCAGCACCCGGGCCACCTGCTGGTCCTGCGTAGAGACGTGCGGGGGAAGCAGCCCGCGAATGTTGAGCGCATCGCGCTCGGCGTCGGTGAACGCGGTCCCCTTGTTCAGCACCGGATCCTGCAGCAACCGCATCCCTCGCGGTGGCACCGCCGGGGTCCGCTGCATTTCGCCATCGTTTTGCCGCAACATTGCATCTCCTCAGCGCTCGCGCCCACCTCCGCGCCCCAAACTAGGGCCGTCGACCGCGCGCTCTAGGTTGTTTCCGGAACCATCTTGATCGCGCCGCACGGGCATTCGGACACGCAAATGCCGCAGCCCTTGCAGTAGTCGAGGTTGAACTCGAACCGCTTACCCGGCCCGAGCTTGATCACCGCGTTATCGGGGCACACACCGTAACAGTTGTCGCACTCGAAGCAGTTACCGCACGACAGGCAGCGCCGCGCCTCAAACAATGCGTTGCTCTCGTCCAGGCCGCTCACCACCTCATCGAAGGTCGAAGTCCGGCGCGCGAGCTCGAGCATTGGGCGCACAGTCTTGGGCGCGTCGCTGTAGTACCACGGGTTCATTTTGTCGAACGTCGCCAATTCGTGCTTCGGCGCAGGCGCGTAGACAGTGCCGGACAGCCAGGCGTGAATGTGCCGTGCAGCCTTCTTGCCATGACCGACGCCGACCGTCACCGTGCGCTCCGACGGCACCATGTCGCCGCCGGCGAAAATGCCAGGATAGCCGGTCATCATGTTCGGCGCGACTTGCACGGTGCCGTCCTTGATCGTCAAGCCCGGGACGCCCTCCAGCAGCGAAAGGTCGACATCCTGGCCCAGCGCGAGTATCAGCGAGTCGGCCTCCAGCGTCTCGTATTCGCCGGTCGGCTGCGGAAAGCCCGACGCGTCAAGCGACATCTTTTCCACCGTTAGCGTGCCTTCGTTCGCCATGGTCTTGATTGTCGACAGCCACTTGATCAGCACGCCTTCCTGCAGCGCCTCTTCCACTTCGAAGTCGTGGGCGGGCATTTTCTCGCGTGTTCGCCGGTAGACGATGATCGCCTCAGAGGCTCCCAGCCGCTTGGCCGTGCGCGCGACATCGAGCGCCGTATTGCCGCCGCCGTAGACGACGACGCGCCGGCCCAGCATCGGCTTCTCCTCGTTCTCCATGCTGCGCAGCACCGCGACCGCGTCGAGCATGTGGGCGGCCTCGCCCGCGGGAATGTACGCGCGCTTGGCGATGTGCGCGCCGACCGCAAGAAACGCTGCATCGAAGCTGCCCGCTCGCATCGTCTCGAGAATGCTCGAGACCTTGGTGTTGAGCGCAAGTTCGATGCCTAGGTCGAGAATACGCTGGACCTCGGCGTCGAGCACATCGCGCGGCAGCCGGTATTTCGGGATGCCAAAGCGCATCATGCCGCCGGCGAGCGGTCCCGCTTCGACGATCTTGACGTGGTGCCCAAGCCGCCGCAAATGATACGCAGCCGAAAGTCCCGAGGGTCCCGCGCCGACGATCAGCACCCGCTTCCCGCTGTCGGTCACCGGTTCCGCAAACTTCCAGCCTTTCTTGATGGCCTCATCGCCGAGAAATCGCTCGACCGAGTTGATGCCGACTGTCTCGTCGAGCTTGCCGCGATTGCAAGCGCCTTCGCAGGGGTGATAGCACACGCGGCCCATGATCGCCGCCAGCGGATTGTCCTCGGTCAACGCCCGCCACGCGGCTTCGTAGTCACCTGACTCGGCGTGGTACAGCCAGCCCTGGATGTCCTCGCCCGCCGGACAGGCGTGATTGCAAGGCGGGAGCCGGTCAACGTAGAGAGGCTTGTTCGTGCGCCACGCACCCGTCTTATTGGCAAGACTGGAGCCCGCATCGAGCGTGATGGCGTATGGCTTGTCCACGGGACCCTCCTAATGCAGCAGGTCGAATTTTGCGATGTTGAGGTCAGCCATCTGCTGAATGAGCGCGATGCGCGCGAGATCGGGTGGACTGCCGAACAGATGGGCGTAGCG
>JBDTPJ010000141.1:0-5975 GCA_039932755.1 Betaproteobacteria bacterium | reverse complement strand
TTAAGCCGCCAGAGCGTAGTTTTCGTCGTTCGCAGTTATATTTGCGATTGCCAAAGATTTACGAGGATTGACGCCTCGGCATGCCCCAATCTGCTTCACTACCCCCGTCGAGACCAGTTCACCCCCGGTGATCGAACGGTCCGGAGTCACCATTGCGGCGTGACCCGGCTTTTTGCTCTAGTTTGCCAATTATACGCGTGCGGCCATTCGAGGGAATGCCCGTCAGGATTGTGTCCACTGTACGGGCACCTCCGATTGTCAGAATATGGGGTGCGAAGGGCCTCAATTCAACTACGCAAGGTATGTTCCCTCGATGCGAAAAGTATTGTGTGTGCTCCTCATGTTTGCCGGAGGAGCGAAGTTTGCCTTCGCCGCCGATGCGCCCCTGCCAGTCGTGGGCGCTCTGGATCTGACGCGCTATTTCGGCACATGGCACGAAGTTGCGCGGTATCCGAATTTTTTCGAGCGCGTGTGCGTTGCCGACGTCACCGCGATCTACGCCGCTAACGCCGACGGCACCATCGAGGTGGCCAACGCGTGTCGCAAGGCCGACGGCACGATGACGCAGGCCAATGGTGTGGCCCGGGTGGTCACGCCACCGTCCAAGCTGCAGGTGCGTTTCGCGCCGGATTGGCTGTCCTGGCTACCCTTGGTGTGGGCCAACTATTGGGTAATCGAACTCGCCGACGACTACAGCTACGCCGTGGTGGGCGAACCAAGCCGCGAATACTTGTGGATCCTGTCACGTACGCCACAAATGTCAGATGCAACGTATGCACGCATTGTGGCCAAGCTTCCGACCTTGGGATTCGACCCCGGTCGCCTGGTGCGCAACCCCTAGCACGCGCCGCCGACGGACGCCGCACAGAGGAAAGGGCTAGAATTCGTCCCACCTTTCCTCACCTGGTCTTCGCCAGAAACTTCGCGCATGAGCAACGAAAAGCGTTCGCCGGTCGTCCCTGTCATTCTCTCCGGTGGTGCGGGCACGCGCCTGTGGCCCCTTTCGCGTGAGACCGCACCCAAGCCCTTTATGCCGCTGCCTGATGGCGAAACGCTGCTCGCCAAGACGGCGCATCGCGCGGCGGCATTGGCGGGCGTGAACAGCTTTGTGACGGTCACCAACCGCGATTACTATTTCCGGACGAAGGACGTTTACGCAGGACTTGGCGCCGACGAGCCGCGCGACGCGGCCTATCTACTCGAGCCTTTCGGCCGCAACACCGCCCCCGCCGTGGCCCTGGCGGCGATGCTCGTGCAAGCGCGTCATGGCGCCGACGCGGTAATGTTGGTGCTGGCAGCTGATCATTTGATCAAGGACCAGGCCGCATTCGGTGTGGCCGTGTCCATCGCTGAAGGACTTGCTCGCGAAGGCCGAATCGCGACTTTCGGCATCACGCCCTCGCATCCCGAAACCGGCTATGGCTACATCGAATGCGGCAATGCCATCGCCGAACACGCGTTTGCCGCGACTCGTTTTGTGGAAAAGCCGCCCATCGAACGCGCGCGTCTCTATCTTCAGTCCGGCAACTACGTCTGGAATTCCGGCATGTTTGCTTTTACTGCCGGAACAATCCTCGCGACCTTTGCGCGATACGCACCGGCAGTGATCGACGCGCTGCGCCCCGTGTGGCAGCTACTTGCCGCAAAATCGAACGAGAGCGCGCTGGAAATCGATGCAGCGACCTTTGCAGCGGTGCCGGATATTTCGATCGACTTTGCCATCATGGAGCGCGCCGCGGCCGACGACCTGGTGACGGTCGTTCGCGGTGACTTCGACTGGAGCGACGTCGGCTCGTGGCAGGCCGTTTCGGAATTGTCCCCCGCAGACGTCCACGGCAACCGCGGCAGCGGCGAGCGGGTGGCGATCGACACGCGCGGCACGTTCATCCACTCCGAGGACCGGATGGTCGCGACCATCGGCGTCGAGAATCTGGTGATCGTCGACACCCGCGACGCCGTGCTGGTGGCGCACAAGGATCACCTGCAACGCGTGAAAGAGGTGGTCACCGAGCTCAAAGCGCGCGACCACGCTTCCTACAAGCTGCACAAGACCGTCTCGCGCCCATGGGGCAGCTACACGGTGCTCGAGGAAGGTCCCGGATTCAAGATGAAGCGCATCGAGGTGAAGCCCGGTGGGTCGCTGTCGCTCCAGCTGCATCATCGCCGGAGCGAGCACTGGGTGGTGGTTCGCGGCACGGCGCGCGTCACGTGCGGCGAGCGAGTGTACGACGTGCCGCAGGGCGAGTCGACGTTCGTTCCCGTTGAAACACAGCACCGGCTCGAGAACCGCGGCGCGGAAATCCTCGCAATTGTCGAAATCGCGTGCGGTGACTATATCGAAGAAGACGACATCGTCCGCTTCGACGACAAGTACGGACGCGTCCCGGCCTGATCACGCCAGGACGTCGGGATCGATCTCGCGTTCGAGTCGGGCGATCTGGTCCTTGAGCAAGAGCTTGCGGCGCTTGAGGCGACGCAACTGCAATTCGTCATGGGTTGGTGCGACGGCAAGCTGTTCGATGGCCGTGTCCAGGTCGCGGTGTTCCATCTTCAATTCCACAATGCGCTGCTGAAACGCAACGCGTTCCGGATTGCCGATGTCGTCGTCCATGCCACCCCCTAATCGGTGCCTATCGCCGCTACCTCAGCTTCCTTCTCAACCGTCTCGATGCGCTTGCCGCCCAGGCGACTCGTCGCCCAGATGCCGGCAAGTATGAGCGCGATGCCGACGACGTGGTAGGGCGCGGTGTGCTCGCCCAAGAACAGCCACGCCAGTATCACGCCGTAGACGGGCATCAAGTGGACGAACAGGCCCGCGACATTGGCGCCGACGGCCTCCACGCCGCGATTCCAGAAAACATAGGCAAGCACGGAAGAAAACAATGCGACGGCGAGCAACGCGCCAACGGCTGTCCACGACCACTGCACGTAGCGGCCCTGCGCCATCTCCCAAAACACGAGTGGCACCACGCACAGGTCGCCGATCACGGCGATTACCAGCAGGAACGACAATAAGTTGATGCCGGCGGGCCGCCAGCGTAGTCCGATTGTATAGGCGGCCCACAGCGCCATCGACAGGATGATGAAGAGGTCGCCGACATTGAGGTGATAACCGAGCAGCGTGTCGATGCTGCCCCTCGACAAGATCGTCAGCACGCCTGCCAGCGACACCAGCACGCCAGCCACTTGCGCTGGCGCCAGCCGCTCCCGCAGGAAAACCCAGGACATCGTGATGATCATGATGGGAATGAACGAATTGAGTATCACGCCATTGGTGGCGGTCGTGTAGTTGAGCCCGAGATAGGCGAGGCCGTTGTGGGTCCCGACACCGATGGCCCCAAGTATCAGCATGGTCTTCCAGTGGGCGCGGATCACGGGCCAGTCGCGTCGCACGTGTGGCCACGCAAAAGGCATCAGGATCAGGATGGCGAACAGCCAGCGGAAAAACGTCATTGCCATGGGCGGGATCTCCGAATGCAAGCCGCGTCCGATGATCCAGTTGCACGCCCAGAACAGAGGGGAAAGCGAGAGCAACAAATAGGGAGACACGCGCCGGGTGGGCGGAGACGACGCAGGCATTGCACAAGTATACGGACTCGCGCAGGGTGACCGACTCGAGGCCATCGCATTTCTGCGAATCCCGCCCCGTATAATTGCGTCCTTGAACGCTCCAGACACGATGCCAGGGGCCGCCGCCGCGCCACCGCCAACGGTGGACCCTGTGGCGCCCCTATCGCTGCCATCTTTGCTGTCCGCGATTCCCGAGGCGGGCCGCAAATCTACCGCCGGACCCTATGCGGGATCTTCCGACGCGTTGGCGCTCGCCCAGATTGCGCGCGAGTGCGTTTCCGCCAAGCGCGTTATTGCGGTCGTCACGGGCGACCCTATGTCTGCGCAGCGACTAACCGAGGAAATTCCGTGGTTCGCCCCGGGATTGCGTGTGGCGCTGTTTCCGGACTGGGAAACATTGCCCTATGACCATTTCTCGCCGCACCAGGACCTGGTGTCGGAGCGGCTGGCGACACTCTATCGCGTGTCACGTGGCGAATGCGACGTGGTCGTGGTCGCGGCCACGACCGCCTTGTACAAGCTCGCGCCCCCGTCGTATCTGGCGGCATTCACTTTTTTCCTGCAACAGGGCGAGAAGCTGGATGTCGAGCGCCTCCGCGCGCAATTGGCGCTGGCGGGCTACGCCCACGTGACGCAGGTCGTCTCGCCCGGAGAATTCAGCGTGCGCGGCGGCCTGATCGACCTCTTTCCGATGGGGTCGCCGCTGCCCTATCGCATCGATCTCTTCGACAACGAGATTGAAAGCATCAAGACCTTCGACGTCGACACGCAGCGCACACTGTATCCGGTGCGCGACGTGCGACTATTGCCTGCGCGGGAGTTTCCGCTCGACGATGCGGGCCGCACGCGCTTTCGCAGCCGCTATCGTGAAATCTTCGAGGGCGACCCGTCCAAGTCCGACCTCTACAAGGACATTTCGCACGGCGTCGTTCCCGGCGGGATCGAGTATTACCTCCCGCTCTTCTTCGAATCAACCGCGACGTTGGCGGATTACTTGCCGCCGCACACGACCGTGGTCCTGCATGGCGACGTCGCAGGTGCGGTCGACCACTTTTGGCAGGACACCGAATCGCGCTGGAAACTCCTGCGTGGCGACAAGGCGCGGCCGCTGCTGCCGCCCACCGAGCTGTTTCTGCCAGCCGACCAGTTCAACGGCACATTGAAACCGTTCGCGCGCATCGAGTTTGCGCGCGGCGGATCCGGACTGACACTTCCGGTTCCGTCTGTACAGGTCGACCGTCGCGCTGCTGATCCGCTCGCCGCATTGAAGCGCTTCCTGGCCACCACGGACGCGCGCGTGGCGATCATCGCGGAGAGTTCCGGTCGGCGCGAAACGATGCAGCAGTATTTCGCGGAATACGGCCTGAAGCCGGTACTGGTCGAGAGTTTCGCGGCGTTCGCGGCGGGCGCTGAGCGGGTTGCCCTCGCCGCCGCTCCGCTCTCCGCCGGCTTTGCGTGGCCCAATGCCAGGCTGGCGTTCGTCACTGAAGCCGAGCTGTACGCCAACGTGGTTCGCCGCAGCGCGCGCGAAGCCGCCCGGCGGTCCAACGTCGACGCCATGGTGCGCGACCTGTCCGAGGTACGCATCGGCGATCCCGTCGTCCACGAGCAGCACGGCATCGGTCGCTACCTGGGATTGGTGACGCTCGACTTAGGCGACGGCGCCAACGAATTCCTGCAGCTGATGTATGCCAATGACGCCAAGCTCTACGTTCCGGTGGCGAGCCTGCATCTCATCAGCCGCTACAGCGGCGCGTCGCCGGACGCCGCCCCCTTGCACGAGCTGGGCAGCGGGCAATGGGACAAGGCGAAGAAAAAGGCGGCGCAACAGGCCCATGACACGGCCGCTGAACTCCTCAACCTGTATGCACAGCGCGCTGCGCGCAAAGGCTACGCATTCGGATTCAACGCGCATGACTACGAAGCGTTCGCGGAAGGCTTCGGTTTCGAGGAAACCGGAGACCAGGCCGCGGCCATCGAGGCGGTCATCAAGGACATGACGTCTGGACAACCGATGGACCGGCTGGTATGCGGCGACGTGGGCTTCGGCAAGACCGAGGTGGCGCTGCGCGCCGCATGGGTCGCGCTCGCTGATGGCAAGCAGGTCGCGTTACTGGTACCCACCACGCTGCTGGCTGAACAGCATTTCCAGACATTCTCCGATCGTTTTTCCGATACGCCCGTGCGCATGGCAGAGCTTTCGCGTTTTCGCAGCGCCAAGGAAGTGAAAACGGCGCTCGCCGGACTCGCGGCGGGACAACTCGACCTCGTGATCGGCACCCACAAGCTCCTGCAGTCTGATGTCAAGTTCAGCAACCTGGGCCTGGTCATCATCGACGAGGAACATCGCTTCGGCGTGCGGCAGAAGGAACAGCTGAAGCGCCTGCGTGCGGAGGTCGACGTGC
>JBDTPJ010000140.1:0-6114 GCA_039932755.1 Betaproteobacteria bacterium | reverse complement strand
GGCGGATCTGGACGTATACCCAGCAGGGGTATAGACTGGGGCCATGGAAACCCAAGTCGTCGTTGCCGCCGGTTCTGCTTCGCAGGCTGCCTTGCCTCGTGCCGACGATCGCGTCGAACTCGGCCTGACCGGCATGACCTGCGCGGCCTGCGCAGCGCGCATCGAGAAGGTGCTGAACCGCATTCCCGGCGTGCACGCGACGGTTAACTTGGCAACCGAGATCGCCGCGGTCCGCTTCGACCCCGCTGCCGCTACCACCGAGCAACTGATCGCTGCCGTGGCGCGTACGGGCTATGGCGCAAGCGTCCGGCACGATTCCGAGGCGGAGCGGGCACAGGAAAAGGAACGCAAGGCACGGGAGTATCGCGCGCTTCGCAACGAATTCCTGGTGTCTGCCTTGCTGACGTTGCCTTTGCTGGCTCAGATGGCACCGATGCTGGCGGACGGTGGATTGTTCAACGCCGATCACGCTGACCTGATCCCGCGATGGTGGCAACTGGCGTTGGCCACGCCGGTGCAGTTCTGGATCGGTCGCCGCTTCTACATCGGTGCGTGGCATGCGCTTCGCGGTGGTGGCGCCAACATGGACGTGCTGGTCGTCCTCGGCACGACCATGGCGTGGGCGTTCAGCGCCCTGGTGACGGTGCTGGGTTTGCAACAACACGTCTACTTCGAGGCCAGCGCGGCCGTGATCACGCTGGTGCTGCTCGGCAAGCTGCTCGAGGCACGCGCCCGTGCCGGCACGTCGGTCGCGCTTGAGGGCCTGCTGCACCTGCAGCCCAAGGTCGCGCACGTGCTGCGCGACGGTGTTGCCGTCGATGTCGCATTGGCGCAAGTCGTCGCGGGTGAGCGCTTCGTCGTGCGCGCAGGCGAGAGCGTCCCGGTCGATGGCGTAGTTCATGACGGAAGCTCCCATGTTGACGAAAGCATGCTGACCGGCGAGAGCCGCCCGGCGCCCAAGTCCGCGGGAGCCAAGGTATTCGCCGGCACGTTGAACCAGGACGGCATGCTGACCTGCGAAGCCACGGGCGTGGGGAGCGCGACGCTGCTCGCCGGCATCGTGCGCCTGGTGGCCGAAGCGCAAGGGTCGAAGGCGCCGATCCAGCGCCTTGCGGACCAGGTCTCCGGCATTTTCGTTCCGGTCGTGGTGGTGATCGCGGCGCTCACGTTCCTGGTTACGTGGTGGCTCGCCGGTGACGCGACACGCGCGCTGGTTCACGCAGTCGCGGTGCTCGTGATCGCCTGTCCCTGCGCGCTGGGGCTGGCGACACCGACCGCGATCATGGTCGGCACCGGACGTGGTGCGCAATCGGGCATCCTGATCCGCAACGCCTCCGCGCTGGAGCTAGCGGGTCATCTGCAGGCGTTGGTAATAGACAAGACCGGGACGCTGACGGAAGGGCATCCGGTGGTTACCGGCGTACTGGCGTTCGACGGCACCTCGCGCAGCGAGTTACTGCGCACGGCAGCAAGCCTGGAGCAGGGGTCTGCGCATCCGCTCGCGAAGGCAGTGCTTGCCGCAGCAAAGGCAGGGGGAATCGAGCCCGCGCCGATCACGGATTTTGCTGCCGTGCCTGGGCGGGGTGCCCACGGAACGCTGGTCGGCGCCCATGCAATCTCCATGCTGGGTTCACTCGACTACTTGGCTGACAATGGAGTAGTGATCCCGCGTGATGCCGGTGCGGCGCTGTTGGCGCAGGGCATGACCTTGATCGCTGTCGCGTCGGATGGTCGGGCGCTTGGATTGCTTGCGCTGTCGGACGCAATTCGGCCCTCGTCAGCGCGGGCGATACAACGATTGAAGGCCGCGGGCATCGAAGTGATCATGCTCACGGGCGACAACGCGGAAACCGCGCAGGCTGTCGCGAAGGTGGTCGGAATCACCGAGTTTCACGCCGGTGTCATGCCCGCGGCCAAGGCGGATGCGGTGGTGGCCCTCAAGGCGAAGGGATTGGTAACGGGGATGGTCGGCGACGGCGTGAACGACGCGCCGGCGCTCGCCGCGGCGGATGTCAGCTTTGCCATTGGCGCGGGCTCCGCAATCGCCATCGAGGCGGCCGATGTAACGCTCGTCCGCGACGACCTGAACGCCGTGGTCGACGCCATACTTCTTTCGCGCGCGACGTTGCGCAAGATCCGCCAGAACCTGTTCTTTGCCTTCGCCTACAACGTTCTCGGCATCCCGTTGGCGGCGGTGGGCTTGCTCAACCCGGTGATCGCCGGGGCGGCTATGGCCGCGAGTTCCGTGTCGGTCGTCGGCAACGCATTGTTGTTGAAGCGTTGGCGACCACCCGGCTGATGCCCTTTCCCAGGAGAAAACAATGGAAACGATTTCCCTCAACGTGCAAGGCATGACCTGCGGCGGTTGCGTGGCCAGCGTCACACGCGTGCTAAAGGCCGTTCCAGGTGTGGCCGATGCGGCGGTGACACTGCAACCCGGCGTGGCGAAGGTGACGTTCGACCCCGCGTGTGCCAATCCGGACGCGCTGCGCGCAGCCATCGAGGATGCGGGCTTTGGCGTCAGCGCGTAAGACCGTTGCGCGACATCCTGCGATCACGCGCACGGACAAGCCGGCGCTGACCAAGCGTCTCAACCGCATCGAGGGGCAGGTGCGCGGCATCGCCAGGATGATCGACGACGATCGCTATTGTATCGATGTCCTGACGCAGGTAAGCGCGGTGCAATCAGCGCTTGATGCGCTAGCCCTGCAATTGCTTGAACATCATTTGCACGGCTGCGTACAGAACGCGGTCAAGTCCGGCGATGGTGACCGCGCCATCGACGAGGCACTGACGGTGATTCGCAAGTTCGCGCGCTGAACTGCCGTGCGTGCAACTGTGTCGCCGAATTCACTTCGGCGCGTTGCGTTCAATCCACTGCGCGAACGCTTGCAGGAACTTGAGCATGAACCCGTAGGTCGATTCGTTGACCAGCGTGCCATTGTCGTCGAATAGCGCGGCGGCGTTGCCAATGTAAGCCTCCGGCTGCCCCATCATCGGGACGTTCAGGAAAACCATTGATTGCCGCAGATGATGATTCGCACCGAATGCCCCTATGGCACCGGGAGATACGCTGATGATGGCGCCCGGCTTTCCCGACCACGCGCTCTTGCCGTACGGTCGCGAGCCGACGTCGATGGCGTTCTTCAACACGCCGGGAACGGAGCGGTTGTACTCCGGCGTGATGAAAAGCACGGCGTCCGCCGCGGCCAGCATTTGCTTGAAATCGGACACGGCGAGCGGCGGATCCGCCTCGAAGTCCGCGTTGAACAGCGGAAGCTGGCCGATCTCGTGGATGCGGAGCTTGAGCGGTTCGGGCGCCATGGCGATCAACGCGTTGGCCAACTTGCGGTTCAGCGAATCCTTGCGGAGACTGCCGACGATCACGGCGACATTTCGGGGGGTACTCATTGGCATCCTTCAGTGTTTTGACTGGGCAAGGCGGCAGGATGGCATAATTCGCGTCTCGGCGGGGTGTAGCGCAGCCCGGTAGCGCGCTTGCTTTGGGAGCAAGATGTCGCAGGTTCAAATCCTGTCACCCCGACCACAAACACGAAGAAAAACATTCACGCGCGTGATTGGATTATGACGAGATCGCGGCACGGTCCTCACATCCAATACGCGCACAATCTCGTTGACCCTGAGTCCCTGAGTAAATCGACGAAAGCGTCGATCAGCCGATTCGAGCGCCCGATCTTGCAGACAAGAGGCTTGTTCCATTGTCGCCGTGGATGGCGATTGGCGCGGCCCGCTAACGTGGCGCGAAGACGGAGACCAGCAGTAGCACGTACCCCGCTACCGCGAGTCCGCCGTGCACCAGGACTATTGCTTTGGGCAAGTGCAGCATTTTCGAATGGTAGTTCAGGTTCAGGAACGCGCCCCCAGCAGCGGCGACCACGAACAGCAGCAGCGCCCAGCACGCGAGAGCAGGTAAACCGACGGTGAAATAGGCGTACAGCAGCAAGGTCAGCGCGGCACCCGCTAGCAGGCCGTGCAACATCGCCAGCCAACTGGGTGGGTTGGCGTTGCGGGCGAAGCGGATTCCGGCCATTGTCAAGCCGCCGAGCGCAGTGATCGACAGCAATGCTGCCGACGTTTTCATCATGAGCACGGGTTCCATCGCATCGCCTCCTTGGCTGCGGCCACTGACCGGCAGAATTGCGCAGTTTACGCCACGCGTCTTGTTCGGTGTCGCACAATCGAGTCGTCGTTCGGTCCTACAACGTCAACACATTTTATAGCCTTTCGAATTCACGGTTGGCTGATCTCGCCCAATGTCGGGTAGCCTGTCCATCGGCAGATGTATCGATATGTAACGTCGCTGGAACCATGGCACGCTGTCCGCGCATGAGGAAGGGAGAAGCATGAACCTGTCGATCACTGGCGCGCGCGTTGAGCTGGGCCGCGTCCTAATGCAAGAATCGACTAGACCAGGGCTCGGCTCGGTCCATTTCAACCTCTCGGGGCAGCTTGCCCATACCCTGTTGCACGAGGGGCAAACTTGAAAGGAGTTTCCCCGCACCGCGTTGGGCGCAACGCGCCGCGCTATCCGCGTCGCGCGTGCCGCCGGCGCGACCCTGCTACTACGCCACGGACGGCCACGCTGTCTCATTCGAGCACTTCATGGCTGCGTTCGCGCATCGTGTTGGCAGGCCGAATCCATTGCACCTACCGCGGCTCTCGCACTTGCTCGCTCGAGTAATTATCGGCGAGGAGCACATGCTGCAGACTGCTCTTTCGATGCCACTACGGGCGCCGTCCCCACGCGTGCCGCGATGGAGTCCGAGGTTTCCGGACTACCGGAAGGGCCTGGATCAAGTCATCACGTTGTGGCGCGGCGGTCCCGACGCCGGCGCGGTGTAGAGGAATCGTCGATGTCGCCAAAACCCGGTCCCGCCAAAATACAAGCGCTAGGAACGCTATTCGAGATCATGCGCGGAGGGCGACTACCGTTGCCCCCACGGTTGAGGCGCGTATACGGAGACCTCCGCCTGCCGCGGCCCGGGGCGCAGCCCTATGTGTTCAGCAACTTTGTCACCACACTCGACGGCGTCGTTTCGCTCAACGCCAAGGGGCACGCCAGCGGTGGGGACATCAGCGGATTCGACGCCCAGGACCGAATGGTTATGGGCCTTTTGCGCGCCGTTGCGAGCGCCATCGTCATTGGATCGGGAACCCTGCGCGCCGATCGTCAACATATCTGGACCGCAGCCGCCATTTTTCCCCCATTCGCGACTGACTATGGGCGACTGCGCGCGGCGCTGGGTCTTCCCGCCGTGCCACTTAACGTGATTGTCAGCGGAAGCGGGGATATCGATCTGCGTCTGCCGATATTCACATCGAGCAAGGTGCCGGTGTTGATCTGCACGACTGCCGCGGGTGCGAAACACTTGGGTCGGCAACGAGGACCTGCTGCAGTGGAGATTCGCGCAATGGGTGGCCGTGCGGGCGCGATCCCGTCGCGCGCCATCCTCGCTGCCGCCTGCCAGGCAAGCGGCGGCCAACGCATTCTGGTCGAAGGTGGCCCGCGATTGCTTGGGGACTTCTACGCCGAGGGGCTGATCGATGACCAGTTCCTGACGCTCGCGCCGCAAATCGCCGGCCGCGCGACGGGTGACCGCCGGTTAAGTCTGGTCATGGGCAAATTGTTCGCACCGGGCGGTCCCTTGTGGGGACGCCTCGTTGACGCGCGCCGCGGAAACAGGAGCCTGTTTCTGCGCTATTCGTTCGCCGGGTTGCCGCCCGGCCGGGTCGCGGCCGGGCGTCTATCGCCTTAAATCGCCAAGAGTGGGTCGACAAGCGCTATTCGGGGTCGCCCGGAGTGTTGAAAAGCACCGGGAGCTTGATGTTGCCGTGCCCGAACTGCGGGAATCCGGCCGCATTCCTGTCGCCTGGATTCAGGTTTGATGCCGTGTCGTCGGGCGGAAACAGCACCAGCGAGTTCAGGAATGCGAGGATCGCCGCCTGATCCTCGTCCTCGAGCCGCGCATAGGCATTGCGCGCGGCCTGCGCTTCGCCGCCATGGCGGAGGATCACCTCCTGCAGGTTGATGCTGCGGCCGTCGTGGCCATAGGGCGCCGTCGTTCCCACGCCCCACAACGGCAGCGTCATGAA
>JBDTPJ010000139.1:0-6124 GCA_039932755.1 Betaproteobacteria bacterium | reverse complement strand
CGCGCCGCCACCGGCGCCACGGCCGGCATTGTCGCCACCACCGGAAAATTCCGCGTCGCCGCCACCGCCTGCGCCGTCGCGGCTGCCAAGAAGCTGCATGCGGTCACCGACCACTTCGGTGGAATATTTTTCGACGCCCTCCTTGTCTGTCCACTTGCGCGTCTGCAGGCGGCCCTCAATATAGACAGGGCGTCCTTTCTTGAGGTATTCGCCGGCGATTTCCGCCTGGCGTCCGAAGAGCACCACCGTGTGCCATTCGGTTTTTTCCTGCTTCTCGCCGGCCTTGTCTTTCCAGGTATCGGTCGTGGCGATGCGCAGGTTGGTCACCGCATCGCCGCCCGTCGTGTAACGCGTTTCCGGATCCCGGCCGAGGTTGCCGATCAGGATGACTTTATTGACTGAGGCCATATGTTTTTCCCATCGCGTTTCCCGTCGAGGAATGCTTGTCGCTGCCGCTGTCCGCATGATTGCGTCGAATGACCATGAGCGGACGGGCGAAACGCAATATACTAACAGGTTCGGCGGCGTGTCCTTAGGCAGTAAGCCCTAAGCCGGAAGGCTGAACGTGAACGATGGCGAGCCATCCGCAGACGTCGTACCACCCACCGCAAACACGCGAGAAACCTACCCTCCCTGCATGGACCACATCCGCATCCGCGGTGCACGCACGCACAATCTCAAGAATCTGAATCTCGATCTGCCGCGACATCAACTGATCGTGATCACGGGCCTGTCGGGTTCGGGCAAGAGCTCGCTGGCATTCGACACGTTATACGCGGAAGGTCAGCGTCGCTACGTTGAATCGCTGTCAGCCTACGCGCGGCAATTCCTGCAGTTGATGGACAAGCCGGACGTCGACCTCATCGAAGGCCTGTCCCCCGCCATTTCGATCGAGCAGAAAGCGACCTCGCACAACCCGCGCTCCACCGTCGGTACCGTCACCGAGATCCACGACTATCTGCGCCTCCTCTACGCGCGCGTCGGCGATCCGCATTGCCCGGACCATCCGGAGCAGAAGCTGGTCGCGATGACAATCTCGCAGATGGTCGATGCCACGCTGGCCATGCCGGAGGACACGAAGCTGATGATCCTCGCCCCGGCGATCGTCAACCGCAAAGGCGAGCACCTCGAGCTCTTCGTGGAACTGCGCGCCAAGGGCTTCGTACGCGTGCGTGTCGACGGCAAGGTATGCGAGATCGACGCCGCGCCAAAGCTGGCCAAGACGACCAAGCACACGATCGAAGTGGTGGTCGACCGCCTCAAGGTGCGCGAGGAATTCAAGCAGCGGCTCGCGGAGTCCTATGAGACGGCACTGCGCCACGGCGATGGTCGCGCGATCGCCGTCGACATGGATACGGGAAAGGAACATCTCTTTTCGGCCAAGTTTGCCTGTCCGATCTGCAACTACGCGCTGGCCGAGCTGGAGCCGCGGCTGTTTTCATTCAACAGCCCGCTCGGTGCGTGCCCGCGATGCGACGGCTTGGGTTCGATCACGTTCTTCGACCCCAAGCGGGTCGTGGCGTTTCCGCAACTCTCGCTTGCCTCCGGAACCATCAAAGGCTGGGATCGGCGCAACCAGTTCTATTTCCAATTGTTGCAAAGCCTCGCCAAACACATCGGTTTCGACGTAGACAAGCCATTCGCCAAGCTACCTGAGCGCGTGCAGCAGCTCATCCTGTACGGCTCGGGCGAAGAGAAGATTCCATTCACGTACCTGTCGGAGCGCGGCAAGCCGATGGTGCGCGAGCACGTCTTCGAAGGCATCATCCCGAATCTCGAGCGACGTTATCGCGAAACGGACTCGGTGATGGTGCGCGAGGAGCTTGCAAAGTACCTCAACAACAAGCCCTGCCCGGAATGCGGCGGCACGAGGCTTCGGCGCGAAGCGCGCTTCGTGAAAGTCGGCAACGGCGCCCAGGCGCGCGCGATCTATGAGATTTCCGGGCTGCCGCTCAAGGCGACGATGGCATTTTTCAGCACGCTGGTGCTGGACGGACAGAAAGCCGCGATCGCCGACCGCATCGTCAAGGAAATCATCAGCCGGCTGCAGTTCCTCAACAACGTCGGCCTCGACTACCTGGCGCTCGACCGTTCCGCGGAAACGCTTTCGGGTGGCGAGTCGCAGCGCATCCGGCTCGCGAGCCAGATCGGCTCCGGCCTGACGGGCGTGATGTACGTGCTGGACGAGCCGTCGATCGGCTTGCACCAGCGCGACAACGACCGCCTGCTCGACACGTTGAAGCACCTGCGCGACCTGGGCAACAGCGTCATTGTGGTCGAGCACGACCAGGATGCGATCAACGCCGCAGATTACGTCGTCGACATGGGGCCGGGCGCGGGCGAGCACGGCGGGCAGGTCGTGGCGCAGGGAACGCCCGAGGATATCCGGCACGCCCCGCATTCGTTGACGGGACAATACCTCGCGGGTCATCGGCAGATTCCGATTCCGGCCAAGCGCCACCGTGCCGATCCGGGCCGCGTACTGAAAATCGTCGGCGCCACGGGAAACAATCTGCAGAAGGTGACGGTCAGCGTTCCGGTGGGACTGTTCGTCTGCGTGACGGGCGTGTCCGGATCCGGCAAGTCGACGCTCATCAACGACACGCTCTATCATGCCGTGGCGCGCCACCTCTACGACAGTTCGGAGGAACCCGCCGCGTACGTTGAAATGGAGGGCCTCGAGCACTTCGACAAGGTCATCAGCGTTGACCAGAGTCCGATCGGCCGCACGCCGCGCTCGAATCCGGCGACGTATACCGGATTGTTCACGCCCATCCGCGAGTTGTTCGCGCAGGTGAAGGAGGCGCGCGAACGCGGCTACGGTCCCGGCCGTTTTTCGTTCAACGTCAAAGGCGGGCGCTGCGAGGCCTGCCAGGGCGACGGCCTCATCAAGGTGGAAATGCACTTCCTGCCCGACGTCTATGTATCCTGCGACGTCTGCCATGGCCAGCGCTACAACCGCGAGACGCTCGACGTCCGGTACAAGGACAAGAACATCCACGAAGTGCTGGCGATGACGGTGGAGCAGGCCTTCACGTTCTTCGAGCCGGTGCCGGCGGTGGCGCGGAAGCTCTCGACATTGCTCGACGTGGGACTGGGATACATCACGCTGGGCCAGTCGGCGACTACGCTATCCGGTGGCGAGGCGCAGCGCGTCAAGCTCGCCCTCGAATTGTCCAAGCGCGATACGGGCCGCACGCTTTACATCCTGGACGAGCCGACCACGGGGCTGCACTTCCACGACATCGAGTTACTGCTCACCGTGCTTCACCGCTTGCGCGACCATGGCAACACGGTCGTCGTCATCGAGCACAATCTCGACGTGATCAAGACGGCGGACTGGATCATCGATCTCGGCCCCGAGGGTGGGGCGGGCGGCGGGATGATCGTGGCGGAGGGTCCGCCGGAAACGGTCGCCGCGGTTGCCGGCAGCTACACGGCGCACTACCTCAATCCGGTACTCGTCGCGGATGTGAAACGCCGCGGCAAAGCCGGAGGCGAAAGTTCGGCGCGCGCACCGCGCGGCAAGAACGCCTCGGGTGCCTTGCTAAGTTGAACTTGCGTCGGCGGCGCCGACGGCCGGCGCTTGCAGTGTGTCGTCCGCGACGGGCATCGGTGGCGGCGCGTGCTTGCTGATCGCCGCGAGAATGCCTGCGAGGAGCGCGACCGGCGTCGGTGGACAACCCGGAATCTCGACGTCGACCGGAATGACGTTGGCGACCCGGCCCATGCTCGCGTAACTTTCGCCGAAGATGCCGCCCGTGCAGCCGCAATCGCCTACGGCCACGACGAGCTTGGGCTCCGGCGTCGCATCGTAGGTCCGTCGCAATGGGATCGCCATGTGCTTGGATACCGGGCCGGTGACCAACAGCAGGTCGGCGTGGCGCGGACTGGCGACGAACTTGATGCCGAGCCCTTCGATGTTGTAATAAGGGTTACCGAGCGCGTGGATCTCCAGCTCGCAGCCATTGCACGAGCCGGCATCGACTTGGCGGATGGTCAGCGCGCGGCCGAGCGTGCGCAACAGGTTATCCTGCAGCCTGGCCACCAGCACGGTCGCGTCGGCGGGTGCGGGCGCGGCTTCAGTCTTGATTCCGGTACGCGCGATCTGGTGGAGGATGTGCAGCATCGTCGAGAGCTTCCTATAGGTCGTGCCCGCTGTACGTCAGGTTGAACGATTTGTTGATCAGCGGAAAATCGGGAACGATGTTGCCGATCACCGCATGCTCCAGTACCGGCCAGTTGTTCCATGACGGGTCGTGCGGATGGCAGCGACGGATAGTCCCAGCCGGGCCGCTGGTGAGCGCGAGCAGGATCGGACCCCGCCAGCCTTCGATGTACCCCAGCCCCAACTTGTGCTCCGGAATTTCCGGCAGTGTCACGTGGTATTCACCCTCGGGAATGGCCTTGACGATGTTCTGGATGAGCCGCAGCGTCTCCAGCGCCTCGTCGAAGCGCACGGCCACCCGTGCCGCGACGTCGCCATCCTGCGCGGTTGCCTCGCGGACCGCGAGCGAATCGTAGGGCGCCACCGGAAAATCGCAGCGCAGATCGCGCGCCTGTCCGCTGGCGCGGCCGGCCATGCCGGTCAACCCCAGTTGCGCCGCCAGCGCGGGCGTCACGATGCCGCAGGTACGAAAGCGGTCCTGCAACCCGGCATGATCGTCGTAGATGTCGCGCAGGATCCGGATCTCGCGTTCCAGCGGCGTGCACTCGTCGCCGATGCGGACAGCGAGTTCGGGCGCCAGGTCGCGTGCGACTCCGCCGGGCACCACGTAGTCCATCAGCAAACGATGACCGAAGGCGACGAGGTTGGTGCGCAACACGTCCTCCTTCAAGCGCGAAAATTGCGCAAGCCCGAACGCAAAACCGCCGTCGTTGCCAATATGGCCCAGGTCGCCCAGGTGGTTGGCAAGGCGCTCGCGCTCCAGTGCCAGCGCGCGCAGCCACGCGCCACGCGCCGATATCGTCACGTCCGCGATGGCCTCCAGCGCCTGCGCGTACGCCCACGCGTAGGCGACGGTGCTGTCACCGGACACGCGGCCCGCGAGACGGTGGCCCTCCGCAAGCGGAATCGCCTCGAAGCGCTTTTCGATTCCCTTGTGCGCATATCCCAGGCGCTCCTCGAGCCGCAGCACCTTTTCGCCGACGACCTGGAAGCGGAAATGGCCAGGTTCGATGATGCCCGCGTGAACGGGCCCGACCGGGATTTCGTGCACGCCATCGCCGGCAACCTTCACGAACGAATATTCCTCCTGCCCCGGCTCCCACTTGGACAGCGCCACGAAGTCTCGGCGCAATGGAAACTGGTCGATGGGCCAGCTGGCGAGCCACAGCCATGGCCGCTGGTCGTCGCCATCCGAGGGAATGCCCACCAGGTCGAACGCTGCGCGTTGCATGCGGCTGGCTGCCGGAAAGATCAGCGACAGGTCGGGATAGCAGACGTCCGCATCCGGCATGGTGTGCTCGAGCAGCGTCAGGCCGTCGCTATCCTGCAGCACGACGCGCAGGCAGTAGCCGCGGTTGCGGTCGCGCTCGTCCGACAGCCACAGCGCGACCAGTTGCCCGCCTTCCTCCCACGCCAGACGACACGCCGCCAGCAACTGCCCGGAATTCACGGGCACGCGGCGCGCAGGCACCGCGGAAGCCAGTACCGCAGCGGAAACGCCGAGGGCGGAGAGGTTCATGCCGTCATCCGATCAAGCGCGCCGCCTGGCGATACCAGTCGGCGAGAAACGGCGGGATCCACAAGCCCAGCATCAGCACCAGCGCGAGGTGCACGAATACGGGAAACATGTTCGGCCGCAGCGGCAATGGGCGGGTCTTGGCGGACGTCGCTCCGAACACCATGGGCAGCACCCTCGAGAATACCGCGGCAAACGCCAGTCCCAGGGCGCCCAGCAGGAACGGCGTGGCCCACGGCTGATCGCGAATGGCGGTGGTGAGGATCAGGAACTCGCTGGCGAAGACGCCGAACGGCGGCATTCCGAGAATTGCCAGCGTGCCGATGATCAGGCCCCAGCCCAGCGCTGGGCTGATCGAGATCAGTCCGCGGATTTCGTCCATGATCTGCGTGCCGGTCTTCTGCGTGGCGTGGCCGACGGTAAAGAAGATGGCCGACTTG
>JBDTPJ010000138.1:0-6171 GCA_039932755.1 Betaproteobacteria bacterium | reverse complement strand
TCGTAGGAATGCTGGTCTTGATCATGGCAATCGTCGTCCTCTACGGGGTGCTCAAACTGAAGCGGATGCAGGCGGCGTACGACGCCAACATCCCGCCCAAGGTGCCGAAGTAGATCGCGTGGGAGTGTAGTTGCCTATGAACGTAATCAATTCAAAAGTCGTCAACATCGACGACTTGAAACTTGAACATTTCACTCAGGGCGACCGGTTCGAGTCCCGCTCCGTGCGATTGGGACCCGGACTCGGCGCCAAGGACCTGGGCTACTCCTACGATGTCGTCCCGCCGGAGAAAACCTCCTGCCCTTTCCATAGTCATCGTGGCGAAGAGGAGATGTTCTTCATCGTCAGAGGCGACGGCACGCTGCGCTATGGCGAAGAAACACGCAAGATCCGCGCAGGCGACGTACTCTGCTGTCCGCCCGGTGGTCCGGAAACCGCGCATCAAATCGTCAACGACTCGGCTGGCGAGCTGGCCTATCTCTCCATCAGCACGATGTTGCCGGCAGAGGTCTGCGAATACCCTGATTCGAAAAAAATCGGTGCTTTCGGCGGCGGCCTGCGCCACATGACGCATGGCGACCACGCGATTGACGACTGGAAGGACGAGGCCTGAACGCACCCCCTTCGACCTCCACGCCCGGGCCGCCAACCGCCTCAAGCGATTCGCACGCACCGGACTCGTCGCGCGTAAGCCTGGATATCGAGCGCGCGAACCCCTATGTTGCGCGGATTCTCCAGGACCACTTGGTCGCGGATCCGGACAGCCGCGCCTGGATCAGCGAAGGCACGGCGGTGTTCGTCGACATCTCGGGGTTCACCCGCCTGTCGGAACTCCTCGCGCGCAAAGGCCGCGAAGGTGCCGAGCAGATTGCCGAATTGATCGGACAGGTGTTCCAGTCCCTGCTTGCCGTCGGCTTCGAGAGCGGCGGCAGCTTGATCAAGTTCGGCGGCGATGCGCTGCTCCTCTGGTTCGAGGGCGCGAACAATGCCGAGCGCGCATGCCGCGCCACGGTGCAGATGCGCGAAGTTCTGCGCGACGTCGGGCAGGTCGAGCTTCCCGATGCGCACATCACCTTGCGCATGTCTCAGGGCGTGCATTCGGGATCTTTCCACTTTTTTGCGGCCGGCACGACGCACCTGGAACTACTTGCGACCGGCCCCGCGTGGAGTCGCCTTGTCGCACTGGAACAAGGGGCAGGTGCCGACGAAATCCTTCTCAGCCCTGAAACTGCAGAGTTGCTACCCGCCGAGTGCGTGGCCGCACCCAAGGGCCCGGGCATGCTGTTGCGGCAGGAGCCGCCCGGGTATGCAGGAAAGCTCACCCTGGGGCCGCGCCCGCGGATGTCGGCGGAATTGGTCGCGCGCTGCCTGCCGACCGCCATTCGCGCGCACATTGGAGCAGGAGGCGGCATTCCCGAACACCGGCCCGTCACGATCGCATTTATCCGCTTCGAACGCATGAATTCGATGATCGAGCAACAGGGAGCGCCGGCCGCCGCCGAAGCGCTCCATCGCCTGGTCACCATAGTCCAGGCAGCTGCCGAGGCGCACAACGTTGCGTTTCTGGCTTCCGACGTCGACGCTGACGGCGGAAAATTGATCCTCACCGCCGGCGCTCCGACCGCCAGCGGCGACGACGAGGAGCACATGCTGCTCACGCTGCGTAGCATCGTGGACAGTAACGTTCCGATCTCCGTTCGGATCGGTGTTCACCGCGGCTCGGTGTTCGCGGGCGACATCGGCGCGACGTTTCGCCGCACCTACACGGTGATGGGCGACGCCGTGAACCTTACCGCGCGGCTGATGGCCAAGGCCGAACCCGGACACATCTACTCGACCGCCGATGTGTTGGACCGCTCCAACACGTTGTTCGCAGTCGCCAAGCTCGAGCCGTTCGCCGTGAAGGGCAAGGAGGAACCGATCCAGGCGTGGGCGGTGGGCCGCCCGGAAGGATCGAGGGCTCGGCAGGTGACGCTACAGCGTCTGCCACTGACCGGACGCAACGTCGAACTTGGCGTCATACGCAAGGCGTTCACCAGCGCGCGCGGAGGGGCCGGTCGCCTGATCGAAGTAGTAGGGGACGCGGGTATTGGCAAGACCCGGCTGCTCGAGGCGCTTCGCGATGCGGTGGCCGGATTCCAAAAGCAACATACCACCTGTGAAGCCTACACCGCGGCCATTCCCTATGTCGTATGGCGCGAGCTGCTGCGAGAGATGCTCGAATTTGGCCGGGATACCCCCGAAGCCGAAATTCTGGAACGGATCCGGGCCGAAGTGGCGACGCGCGCGCCCGACCTCGAACCGTGGCTGCCGTTGCTCGCCGCTTTCTTCGACGTCGAGATCGCGTCGACACCCGAAGTTGATCTGCTGGCGGAGAAAAACCGCCAGACGAAGCTGCATGAAACCGTTGCCAGGTTTCTCGACATCATGGTGCCCGGAAAGCTGCTGGTCGAGATCGACGACGCCCACCATATGGACACGGCGTCGGCTGAACTGCTGGCACACCTGGTCACGGGGCTTGCCACGCGGCCGTGGTTGTTCGCAGTCGCGCGCCGTGCCTCTAGCATTGGCTTCGAGGCACCCGAGGCGTCTGAAGTCGTCCGAATCGATTTGAATCCGATCGCGCCGCAGGATGCACTGCGCCTGGCGCAGTTGGCGACCGCGGAAAATCCACTTCCGCCACATGTCCTTGACGTCGTCGCGAAGCGTTCCGGCGGCAATCCGCAATTCCTGCGCGACCTGTTGCGAACGGCCATCGCATCCGGCGGCGCCTCGGATCTTCCGGAGTCCGCGGAGGCGGCCACAATAACGCGAATCGACGCGTTGGCGCCGGAAGATCGGGCATTGGTCCGTCGTGTCGCCGTGTTCGGCTTGACGTTTCACCCGCGAATGTTGTCCTGGCTCTATTCCGAGGAGGATGGCCCGGCACCGGACGTCGCCGCGCTTTCCAGATTGGGGGAACTCTTCTACGAGGAACCGGACGGTTACCTGCGCTTTCGCCACACGCTTTTGCGCGACTCCGCCTACGAGGGACTGCCCTTCAAGCTCCGGCGGCAACTGCATGGCGCCGTCGCGGCACACATCGAAGAGGAAATGGAATCTCCGGACGAGTCCGGCGGCATGCTGTCGTTGCACTACCTGGAAGCCGGCGAGTACCGTCCCGCATGGCGGTATGCGACGGTCGCGGCCAAGCACGCTGAATCCGTCTATGCAAACGTCGAAGCCGCCGGGTTCTATACGCGCGCGGTAACGGCCGGCCGCCTGGTGGAGGATCTGCCGAAGGCGGAAATTGCAACGGCGCAACACGCACTCGGTGACGCGTGGTACCGGGCCGCAGAATTCCAGAGGGCGGCGGCCGCCTTTACGGCCGCGCGGGAGCTCGCCGCCGGTGATGCGCTTGCGGATGCCACGCTGCTGATCAAGCTGTCCAAGGTCGAGGAGAAGCTCGGGAAAATCGCCGAGGCACAGCGGTGGAGCGAGCAGGCGCGCGGCGTCCTGTTGCGCCTTCCTGGCCCGGACGCTGCCCGCCAAGCCGCTTGGGCTGCCGCATGGATTTCCTACCTGCTGGGGTTGGAAGGACGGATGGATCAGGCGCTGGAATCCGCGGAACGGGCGGCGGCCGAAGCGGACACCATCGGCGACGCGGAGGCAGCGGGAGAAGCCTATTTCGTGATGGGATGGGCCACGGGAGACCTCGGAAAGCCGGACGCGCAGCCGCTGATGCAGCGTTCGCTTGAAGCTTTCGAGCGCTCGGGGAATGTGCTGCGCCAAGCCAGCCTATTGATGAATCTGGGCGTGATCTGCGGCTGGGATGGCCGCTGGGACGAGGCCATCTCGTACTTCGAGCGCAGTCGCGACGCGGCGCTCAAGATTGGCAGCACGCTTTCCGCGGCGCAGGCGCGCCTGAACATCGCGGACATACTGATCGACCGAGGTGAATGGACCGAGGCGCAGACTCTGCTGCGCGAAATGTTGCCGCTATGGAGGGCGTCCGGATACCAGGATTGGCTTGCCGCTTGCCTTCAGCAGCTTGGCCGTGTGTCAATGCGCCTGCGGCGCTTTGACGAGGCGCTCGCCCACTTCCTGGAGGCGAAGGCGCTCTTGCTGGCCGTCGGCGCCGAACACGATATCCCTCCGGTCGACGCCTGGACTGCGGAATGTCGCGTCGGCATGGGCGACCCCGTTGCGGCACTGGAACTGGCGCGCGGACTGCTCGACCGCGCGGGCGAATCGAGCGGCGTGGCACGAATGGTGCCGTTGATCGAGCGCGTGCAGGGTCACGCGCTGCTCTTGCAGGACGACCTGTGGGGCGCGCGCGACGCGCTGGAGGCGAGCCTTGAGGCGGCAAGGGAAAGGAAGGATCTATTCGAGGCGACGCTCACTTCGCTGTCGCTGATCGAGCTCGACCGGCTGGAGGGCGTCGAGCCACCGCTCGAGCTGGTCAACGAGACACGCACCCTTCTCGCGAGCCGCAAGGTCCGCGCGGTTCCCCCCGTCCCGCTGCCTCCGCGCTAGGTTCGCGGGAAAAAAGAAGCGGCCCCGCGGGGCCGCTCCGAATTTACAACGGTTGCTTTGATCGTTACGGCCCCGCCACTTTGAGGTCGGCTTCGTCGATGATGATGTCCCAAACCTGGATGAGGGGCACGCCATTACCCGGCGAAGTTCCAGGTGCTCCCACCGATGTCATTCCCTGCTGCGCTCCGCAAACGTACGCGAGGGCATTCGGCTGATACTGCGCCAGCGTGTTTCCGCTGTCCGTGAACGGCGCGGCGTTGGGGATCGTTGGCAAAATCAGCGTCGGCGGCGTCGAGAAGATGTCGCTTACGCAGTTCACGAGCGGCGCCCAATTCGGCCAGGTGAAGGTGTTGTCGGGGACCGCGGGCGGCCACGAAACTTGCGGGCGATACGACGTCCAGCCATTCGCGTCGGGCGGTTTCGGCGTCCACAGGAACAGGTACTTGAACGTCGCTTGCTGCGCGGGCACCACATTCTTGTCCCAGCTGCAGGTCGCGATGTTGGTCGCCGCATTGAGGTCGCAGCTGTAATTGACCCTCACGCAGGCAGCACCATCCCTGTTCGGGCCACGACGCAGTCCCCAGCCCGGCGTGCCGACATACGACGAACCCAAACCGGGCACCGTCGACGCGAGATCCGGGTCGTAGGAGGAGTCGAGCGGCCCGTTGATGCTGTCGTACTCGCCGCATAGGAGAGCGCCCTTGTACACCTTGAGAGCCGCCAACGTCGCGTCCGGATAATTCGGAGCGGATACGCTGAGGCTGCATGTCTGGTCGCTTGTCGGGTTGGTTGGGGCGATCGTCACGCTGAAAGTCACCGAATTTCCGGACACCGGAACTGTCAGGGGCCCCGGTGGGATCATCACGCAGCCCGAGCTGACGCTCAAAGTCACGCTTCCTGGGCCCGTGAGAGTGACCGTCACATCGAATGGCGTTCCCGCTGCGGCGCTCGTCGGGCCCGTGACGGTCATCAAGTTCGCCGTCCACTTCGCGTAAATCGTTGTGGGGCCGGTGATGGGCGTAGTGGCGAAGATGAAGGCGCTGGTCAGGCCTGCGTCACCATACCAGCCGGCGAACGTGGAGTTGGTCTTGGTCGGGGTGGCGGGCGCGGTTGCGAAGCTCCCGTATTGCACGCTCTGGTCGGCAACAGACGAGCCGCTGTTGCTGTTGAAGCTGACGGTGTAAGTGTTGATCGTCCATTTGGCATACAGCGTCACGTTGGCCGAGCCCATGGCGAACGTCGCGCCGCCCGCGTAACTGGCGCCGCTTCCGTCGGCTGTGGTGTTCCAGCCGCCAAACGTATAGCCGGTCTTCGCCAGGCTGCCCGTGTTGCCCAGCACTGTCACCGTTGCGCCAGTCGCGTACGCGCCACTGTCGACCGGCACGGTGCCGCCCGTATTGCCGTTGCCGCTGTACGAAACTCCGTAGACGGTCGTCCACTGAGCATAGAGATTCACGGGGGTCGAGATGGTGAATGTCGCGCCAGCCGCGTACGCGGTACCGCTACCGTTGGCGGCCGTGTTCCAACCGGCAAAAATGTTGCCAGTCTTGGTCAGGCTGCCGGCGCCACTTACCGTGGCTGTCGCGCCCGACGCATACGTCGTGGCGGTGGGCGCACTGCCCGCCGTGTTGCCGTTGCCGTTGTACGTGACCGTGT
>JBDTPJ010000137.1:0-6208 GCA_039932755.1 Betaproteobacteria bacterium | reverse complement strand
ACATCCACGCGTCCTTCAACAACACGATCATCACGATCACCGACCGCCAGGGCAACGCGCTGTCGTGGGCGACCTCGGGCGGCGCCGGCTTCAAGGGCTCGCGCAAGTCGACGCCGTTCGCGGCACAGGTCGCGGCTGAAGCGGCCGGACGCGCGGCGCAGGAATGTGGCGTGAAGAATCTCGAAGTGCGGATCAAGGGCCCGGGCCCCGGCCGCGAGTCCGCCGTGCGCGCGCTGAATGCGCTGGGCATGAAGATCTCCAGCATCACCGACGTGACGCCGGTGCCGCACAACGGCTGCCGTCCGCCGAAGCGCCGCAGAATCTGACAGGAAAATAATTATGGCTCGATATACCGGACCCAAATGCAAGCTGGCGCGGCGCGAAGGAACAGACCTGTTCCTCAAGAGCGCGCGCCGTTCGCTCGACTCCAAGTGCAAGCTGGAAGCCAAGCCCGGCCAGCACGGCGTCAAGTCGGGCATGCGCATGTCGGACTACGGCAACCAGCTGCGCGAAAAGCAGAAGGTCCGCCGCATGTACGGTCTGATGGAGCGCCAGTTCCGGCGTTACTTCGCGGAAGCCTCGCGGCGCAAGGGCTCGACCGGCACCAACCTATTGCAGTTGCTCGAGTCGCGCCTGGACAACGTCGTGTACCGGATGGGCTTTGGCTCGACCCGGGCGGAAGCACGCCAGTTGGTGACGCACTGCTCGATACTGGTCAATGGCCGCCAATTGAACGTCCCCTCGGCCACCCTCAAGGCGGGCGACTTGGTGACGGTAACCGAAAAATCGAAGGCGCAGCTCCGGATTACGGACGCGCTGCAGTTGGCCGAGAAAGTCGGCTTTCCCTCGTGGGTCGAAGTCGATCCGAAAAAGATGGCGGGTACCTACAAAGGTGCACCGGACCGTTCGGAATTCGCCCAGGACATCAACGAAAGCCTGGTGGTCGAGCTTTACTCCAAGTAGCCGTCAGCCGCGGATAAAGTGCGGCTGACAATTTGCTTCTGGGTTCAATAACCCATAAAGGTAACGCATGCAGAGCAATATCCTGTTGAAGCCGCGCATCATCGACGTGCAATCGACGTCGCCGTTCCATGCCAAGGTCGTGATGGAGCCGTTCGAGCGCGGGTATGGACACACGCTAGGCAACGCGCTTCGCCGCGTGCTGCTGTCGTCGATGCCCGGCTACGCACCTACCGAAGTCAAGATCTCAGGGGTGTTGCACGAATACTCGGCACTCGATGGCGTGCAGGAAGACGTCGTCGATGTCTTGCTGAACCTGAAGGGCGTGGTGCTCAAGCTGCACAATCGCGACCACGTCATGTTGAAGTTGCAGAAGTCCGGCGAAGGAGTAGTCACGGCCGCGGACATCGAACCCAACCACGACGTCGAGATCATCAATCCCGAGCATGTGATCGCCCACCTTACGGCCGGCGGCAAGCTCGAGATGGAAATTCGCGTCGAAAAAGGTCGTGGCTACCAACCCGCGACTGCGCGCGTCAAGCCCGAAGGCGGCCGCACCATCGGCAGCATCCTGCTCGACGCCTCGTTCTCGCCGGTTCGCCGCGTGAGCTACGCCGTCGAGTCGGCGCGCGTCGAACAGCGTACCGACCTGGACAAGCTGGTGCTGGACATCGAGACCAACGGCGTCGTCGAGCCCGAGCAAGCGGTGCGCTTTGCCGCCTCGGTGCTGGTCGAGCAGCTGTCGGTGTTTGCTGACTTAAAGGGCACGGACGTTCCTACCACCGAGCGCAGCTCGCCGCAGGTCGACCCAATCCTCCTGCGTCCGGTCGACGATCTCGAGCTGACGGTGCGCTCCGCCAATTGCCTCAAGGCAGAGAACATCTATTACATCGGCGACTTGATCCAGCGCACGGAAACCGAATTGCTGAAGACGCCGAACCTGGGACGCAAGTCGCTCAACGAAATCAAGGAAGTGCTCGCTTCGCGTGGCCTCTCCCTTGGCATGAAGCTCGAGAACTGGCCCCCGGCCGGTCTCGACCGGCCGTAACGGCACAACCAAAAACCAAGAATCGAGCGCGGTGAAAAGCCGCGCCACACGTTTGAAGGAATTGCCATGAGACACCGTCACGGATTGCGCAAGCTCAATATGACCAGCAGCCATCGCCTCGCGATGCTGCGCAACATGACCAACTCTCTGTTCCTGCACGAGGCCATCAAGACCACGTTGCCCAAGGCAAAGGAATTGCGTCGCGTCGCGGAACCGCTGCTGACGCTGGCCAAGACACCGACGGTGGCCAATCGCCGCCTGGCGTTCAATCGCCTGCGTGATCGCGACATGGTGACCAAGCTTTTCGATGAACTGGGCCCGCGCTACCAGGCGCGCCCGGGTGGATACCTGCGCATCCTGAAAATGGGCTTCCGGCAAGGTGACAACGCGCCGATGGCGCTGGTCGAGCTGATGGACCGCCCCAATGCGGAAGTCGCACCGGAAGGTACCGCCGCGGCAAAGTAAACGTGTAGCGGCGGTGGCGCATCCGCATGGAAAAGCCGGGCTCTTCGCCCGGTTTTTCATTTTCGACGGACCAAAATGCGCAAAACCGGGCCAAACTGCGCGGCGCGTCGTGTAGCATCGCAACGTTATGGCCGACACCATTCTCGTCACCGGCGGAGCAGGTTACGTGGGCTCGCACGTCGTCGTGGAGCTTGCACGGGCAGGCTATGCGCCTGTGGTTTTGGACAATTTCAGCAACAGCACGCCGTCCGTGCTGCCTCGCTTGCAGGCGCTGGCCGGCCGGCCCATTCCATGCATTACGGCGGACGTTCGAGACGTTGCGGCGCTGCGTGTCGCCTTCCACGACCACCCGATCGCCGCCGTCGTGCACTGTGCGGGGCTCAAGTCGGTAAGTGAGTCGCAAGCGCGACCGTTGGCCTATTACGATGTCAACGTCGGGGGCACGCTGGCCCTGGCGGAAGTGATGGGCGAGGCCGGCGTCGCCACGCTGGTGTTCAGCTCGTCGGCTTCCGTCTACGGTCAGCCGGACCATCTGCCGGTTGCCGAAGACGCCCCCCTGCGCCCGCAAAACGTTTATGGCCGCACCAAGCGCGTCGTCGAGGACTTCCTGCGCGACCTGGCACGCGCCAACGCCAATTGGCGCATCGCCATCCTGCGCTATTTCAACCCCGCGGGCGCGCACTCGTCGGCCATGCTGGGCGAAGCCGCGCGCGGTCGTCCGAGCAATCTCGTGCCCCTTCTTTGCCGCATTGCCACCGGTGAATTTCCGGAGTTGTCTATCTACGGCAACGACTGGCCTACGCCCGATGGCACCGGCATTCGCGATTATCTGCACGTGCAGGACCTCGCGGAAGGGCATGTGATGTCGCTGAAGCACCTATCACACAACTTTGGTGCGCTGGAGTTCAACCTCGGTGCGGGACGGGGCTATTCGGTCATGGAAGTCATCAATGCATTCGAAGGCGCGTGCGGCCGCAGGGTCGACAAGTCCTTCGCCCCACGCCGTGCCGGTGACGTTGCCAGTTATTACGCCGACCCTGCGCGCGCCCAGGCGGTGCTCGGCTGGCGCGCGACGCGCGAACTCGATGCCATCTGCGCCGACGCCTGGCGCTGGCAGAAGAACGGCGGGCGCTACTGAGCGTTACCGCTGCCGGCCCGCGCAAATTTGCGTATTCCGGCGAGCGTCAGCGTGCCCAGGACGGCGCCACCGGCGCCAGTGACGGCAAGGGCATCGGTCCCCGACGAGAACATCAGCGCCAACGCATCGCGCAGGCTGGCTTGGCCATCGATCGCCTGCGCCGGGAACGTGTCCATTGAGGGCGGGCTGCCAACTTCAACAACCGCATCGGCGCGGATCAGCGCCAGCCGCTTGAGCGCGCGATCGCTGCCCACGAACGACGCGACAAACGCGTTGGCGGGCCGCGCCAGTATGCCTTCCGGCGTGTCGTACTGGACCAGCGCGCCTTCACGCAGGATGGCGATGCGGTCACCCATCCTGATTGCCTCGTCGATGTCGTGAGTGACGAACACGATGGTCTTCCTGAGGTCCTTGAGGATGCGCAGGAATTCGTCCTGCAGCCTTGCCCGCGTGATCGGATCGATGGCGCCGAAGGGCTCGTCCATCAACATGACCGGTGGATCCGCGGCCAGTGCCCGCGCGACGCCGACGCGCTGCTTCTGCCCACCGGAAAGCTCGCGCGGGAAGCGTGCGCGAAAAGTCGCCGGGTCCATGCCGACGAGGTCCAGGAGTTCATCGACCCGCGCCGCAATACGGGGGGCATCCCAACCAAGAAGCGTGGGCACGGTCGCGACATTGGCGGCGATCGACCAGTGTGGAAACAGTCCGACCTGCTGGATCACGTAGCCGATGCTGCGGCGAAGGTCCACCGGATCAATCTGCATCACGTCGCGTCCGGCCACGATCACGGACCCTGCGTCCGGCTCGATCATGCGGTTGATGATGCGCATCGTCGTGGTCTTGCCGCATCCGGAGGGGCCGATGAGCACGCAGACTTCGCCTTCAGCAACCGTCAGCGACAGGTGGTCGACCGCAGAATGCGCCGCGCCGGGAAAGTGCTTGACCAGGTCGCGAATCTCGATCATCGCGCGCGCATCCCGGCAGGTGTCAGGACTTTCTGCAGATAGCCGAAAAGGCGATCGGCGCCGATGGCGAGCAGCGTCGCGGGAATCGCACCGACCAGCAGCTGGGGCATCGCCATCATCGCAATACCGGCGGTGATGAAGTCGCCCAGTCCGCCCCCACCGATGTAGGCCGCCAGGACGGCACCGGACACTACTTGCACGGCGGCCGTGCGGATGCCCGCAAAGATTACCGGCGTGGCAAGAGGCAACTCGACCCGACGCATGATTTCCGCGCGCGTCATGCCCATGCCCCGCGCAGCATCGACGATTTCCGGGTCGATCTGGCGCAGCGCGGTAAACGTGTTGATGAGGATCGGCGGCAACGCCAGCAGCGTCAACGCGAACAGCGATGGCACGAAGCCCGTGCCGAGTATAGGCATCACCAGCGCCAGCACCGCCAGCGAAGGCAGCGTCCGACCGACATTGGCTATCGTGATCGCCACCATGGAGGCACGGCGCCGGTCCGCGAGCAGCACACCGATCGGCAGTGCGATTGCGACGGCAATGCTGAGCGCGGCAGCCGACAGCAGCACGTGCGTGTACAGCGCGCCGAAAAAGCGATCCGGATGGGCGACGATGAATTGCCAGGCCTCGACCAAGAGCATCGGATCAATATCCCTAGGCGGCCCGATGCCGAAGCCAGCTCTCGACGCCTGCGAGGCTCAAGTCCGCGGCCACGGCAAGCGCGCAGGCGGTGAGCGCGCCGACCCAGATTTTCGGCGCGAAGTCGTTGCTGATGCCGCTGAAGATGATGGTGCCCAGGCCACCGGCATTGACGTACGCCGCGACCACCGCGACGCTGATCACGGTGACCGTCGCGATCCGCAGCCCGGCTACGATCACGGGCAAGGCGAGCGGCAGCTCGATTCTTGCGAGTATCTCGCCGGAACGCATGCCCATGCCGCGCGCGGCGTCGACCACCTCCGCCGGGACCTCGCGAATGCCGGTCGCCACGTTGCGGATCATGATCATGAGTGAGAAGGCCACCATGCAGATAATCGCGTTGGATTTTCCCAGGCCCACGATCGGAATAAGCAGTGCAAGGAACGCCAGCGTCGGAATCGTGTACAAAAATCCACTGATGGCGATAGCCCAATGGAACACGCGCTCGTTGCGTGCGGCCCATATCCCGATGACCAGCGACAAGGCAAATGCGATGGCCAGCGACGTGAAAGAGATGATGATGTGTTCGCCCAGCGCCTGCAGCACTTGATCCCAGTTATTGCTGAGCCACTTCATTTCGCGAGAAGGTCCGCCAGCGGAAGCTCGCGCGCTTCGATGACTGCATTGATCGCCTCGATGTCCGGGCCCAACGGGCGATCGCCATCGAGTCTGCCTACGCGAGCGCGGACTGCCAGATGCGCGCGACGCGCGCCATCGCCCAGCGCGGTTGGCGGGAGGTCGCGCAGGTCGACAGCCTGCGCGGCCGCGAGCAATTCCACGGCCGCGAGCATGCGCAAGTGCGCGACGATCGCGGCCGTCTTGGCCACGGTCAGCGGCGCCATCGACGCGTGATCCTCGACCATTTCTGAAACCGGCATGACATCAAGCGAGGCCGGGTTGGCCAGGTGCCGGATGGCGCCATAAAGCGCG
>JBDTPJ010000136.1:0-6219 GCA_039932755.1 Betaproteobacteria bacterium | reverse complement strand
CCGCAGTCCCGTTTTTACGGTTCTTTGCCGCCGCGGCACCGGCGCCGACGGTCTTTGCCCGACCGCGGGCTTGGATCAAGGATGAATGAAATCGGGCCGATCGGCACTCATCCAATCGGATGACTTGCCGTCGGCCCGACGTGGTGCTACGAGTTTTGGTGTCTACTTACTTTTTCGCGCCCACGATCAATCCCCTTGCCGTGAGCTGGGCAATGATGAGTTGAGAGAATCCCGGCGCCTCGGCTTCCACCGTACGCGGATTGAGCGTCTGCGTGTTGGCCGACCACACGACCTGCTTCGTTGTCGTGTCGAAGAGCGTCGTCTCGACCATCGCCAGGTCGTATTGCGAGACTTGCGTCACCGGCACCATGGCCGGTCCGAAGCCGCCCCAGCTCGGACCCCACGGCCCGCCCCACATCATCGCGGGGCCGGGAGTCATAGTCGTGGAGACTTGGGTGCGTGTGTCCACACCCAGCAGCCGAACCACGAGCAGGCCTTGCGCACCGGTTTTCGCGACGGCGTCCGTGAACTGCCCCTGCGCCCCGCGGGCCTCATCCGGGATGACCGTCCAGCCGGCGACACCTTCGACACCTACGGCACGCAGCTGTTGCGCGAAGATGTCCTCGAACACGCGGCGGCTGGACAAGTTGGTGCCCATCGCGATCACGTCGATCTTCGTCATCGGCGGACCCTTAAAGGTCGGGTCGAACCACGCCGAATTGATCGTCGTCGACTGGCAGGCCGCCAGCAACAAGGGCGTGACGAGCAGCAGCAGGATGTAGGTCAGTTTGCGCATGGAAATGTCTCCTTCATGGCGAGGATTGGCGAACAAGGTCAGCGGCCGGTAAATTCCGGTTTGCGCTTTTCCAAAAAGGCCGCGATGCCTTCGTTGCGGTCATGGCTCGCGGCGAGCAATGCAAAGGCCTGCCGCTCCGCCAGCAAGCCCTCCGTCAAAGGGGTTTCGTAGGCGCGCAGCACCGCCTCCTTGGCCAGGCGCACGGCGAGCGCCGGCTTGGTGGCGATGATCGAGGCAATTTCCACGGCCCGGGAGAGCGCGCTTTCCGGTTCGTCGACTTCCACGACCAGCCCGGCAGCCAGCGCCAGTTGCGCACTGATGGGTTGGCCGGTCAGGACCATCTGCATGGTCAATGCCTTGCCCACCGTGCGCGCCAGGCGCTGCGTTCCTCCGGCACCGGGAATCATCCCCAGGTTGACTTCGGGTTGCCCGAATTGCGCATTCTTACCGGCGATCAGGATGTCGCAACACAAAGCCAACTCGCACCCACCGCCCAACGCGTATCCACACACTGCACCGACCAGGGGTTTGGGGAACGTAGCGATAGCGCGCCAGTGCCGCTGCCTTGCGTGCGTGAGGATGTCGACGGGTCCAAGGGGCGCCATCTCGCGAACGTCGGCGCCGGCCGCAAAGCAATCGAGGCCACCGGTGAGGACGACCACTTTCGTCGCCTCCTCCGAAGCGGCCAACATCAGCTCAGCAGCGATTTCCGCCAATGTCTGCGTGCGTAGCGCATTGCGAAATTCAGGGCGGTGCAGTGTGACCTGCACGACGCCCGCTGCGGGGCGTTCGACCAGAATATCTTGTCGAGCGGGTTCCATGTCGCGCAGTTTAGCAAGCGCCGCGTGTTTGCGGCGGACGCATTGTTGCCGCCAGGCTCCTAGCGATGCTTGAACGCAGGCTTGCGCTTCTCGACAAACGCGCGCATGCCTTCCTTCTGGTCTTCCAGTGAAAACGTGGCATGGAATTCGCGCCGCTCGAACTTGAGCCCTTCGGCCAGCGACGACGCGTAGGCCGTATTGATGGCTTCCTTGATCTTCAGCACAACGGGCAACGAGAAGGACGCGATCTTGGCGGCAAACGCGAGCGCCTCGGTCTCCAGTTGCGCCGCGGACACGATGCGCGCAACCAGTCCCGCGCGTTCGGCTTCCACCACGTCGACCATGCGCCCGGTCATGCACCAGTCAAACGCCTTGGCCTTGCCGATGGCGCGCGGCAGCCGCTGCGTGCCGCCCATGCCGGGGATGGTACCGATGGTAATTTCAGGTTGTCCAAACTTGGCGTTGTCGGCAGCGATGATCGTGTCGCAGGCCATCGCCAGCTCGCATCCCCCTCCCAACGCATATCCGGCTACCGCAGCGACCACGGGCTTTCTTATGCGCAGGATCTCCTCCCAGTCGCGCGTGATGTAGTCGTCGCGATAGACCTTGGCGTAGTCCCATTCGGCCATGGCACCGATGTCCGCACCGGCGGCAAACGCCTTTTCGTTGCCGGTGATCACGATGCAGCCGATGGCGTCATCATCGTCGAATGCATGCAGCGCGACCCCAAGCTCTTTCGCCAGCGCATCATTGAGTGCATTCATCCGCGTCGGGCGGTTCAGGCGAATCAGCCCGACGCGGTCGTGGGTTTCAACGATGATGTTCTCATAGGTCATGGCAGTTCCCGGTTTTCAGATGTGGTATTGCGTTGGACTACGGTTTGGAGGGGTCGAAGTGCTTCTTCAGGCCCTGCCAGCACCGGAAATATTCACTTTGCAATTGCGCGGACTCGAGCGCCCCGACCGTGGGCCGGATGACCTGGCGCGTCTCAAACATGAACGCCATGGTGTCCTTGATGCGCGTCGGTTGCGAGAGGTCGGCCGTGCTGGCCTTGGCGAAGGTCTCGGCATCGGGGCCGTGACCACTCATGCAATTGTGCAGGCTGGCACCCCCCGGCATGAAGCCCTCGGCCTTGGCATCGTAGACACCGTGGATCAGGCCCATGAATTCGCTCGCGATGTTGCGGTGGAACCACGGTGGCCGGAATGTGTTCTCCATCGCCAGGATGCGCGGGGGGAAGATGGCGAAGTCGATGGTGTCCACGCCCGGCGTGTCGCTGACCGACTGCAGGACCAGGAATATCGACGGGTCGGGGTGGTCATGACTAATCGAGCCAATCGCGTTGAAGCGTCGCAGGTCATACTTGTAGGGCGCGTAGTTGCCGTGCCACGCGACGACGTCGAGTGGCGAATGGCCGATCTCGGCGGACCACAGGTTGCCCAGGAATTTGCCGACCAGCTCGAACTTCCCTTCGCGATCCTCATAGGCCGCATTCGGCGTCAGGAAATCGCGCGAGTGCGCCAAGCCGTTGGAACCGATCACGCCGAGATCAGGCAGTTGGAAGGCGGAGCCATAGTTCTCGCACACGTAGCCGCGTGCCGCGCCATCCGTCAACTCGACGCGGAAGCGCACACCTCGGGGGATGACCGCGATCTCCTGCGGCTCGATTTCGATCCTTCCGAATTCCGTCGCCAGCAAAAGACGCCCTTGTTGCGGCACGATCAGCATTTCGCCATCGGCGTCATAGAAAAAGCGCTCGATCATCGAGCGGTTGGCGGCGTACACGTGAATGCCGCATCCCGACATGGCCGCTGGATCGCCGTTGCCGGCCATGGTGACGATGCCTTCGATGAAGTCGGTGGGCGACGTGGGGATCGGCAAAGGATCCCAGCGCATCTGATTGGGTGACGTGGGCACATCACCGAACCGGCATTCAAAGTGCGCGTTATCGACCCGACGAAATGGCATGTGCATGGCCGCCGGCCGTATCCGGTAGACCCACGAGCGCAGGTTGGCGCTGCGCGGAGCCGTGAACGCCGTTCCTGACAACTGCTCGGCATACAGGCCATAGGGCGCGCGCTGCGGCGAATTGCGTCCGACCGGCAATGCACCAGGCAGCGCTTCCGACTCGAAATCATTACGAAAGCCTGATTGATAGGTCAGCATGGCTTGATGTCCGGTTGCGGCGCGACGTCCATCCGTGCCGCAGCCATGGCGGCGCGCAGTACCGCGTCGTCGCCAATGTGATTGGCCAAGAGCAGCAGGAGCTTGGCATTGACGAGGGCGCTCTGCGTCTCGTTCAGGTCGCGATGCATGTCGAGCAATGCCGCGTAGAAGTCATCCGGCGCCGCCAGATTCAGTTCGGTATTCAATACATGCATGGCGCGGTTCTTTCTGCGTTTCCGGCGATGCTCGTGTCAGCGGTGTGGCCAGTGGCGCGCGCGACGGCTCCGCGCACAGCCACGGGATCGAATTCCCGCCAGCGCGCGCACACGTGCTGGTCGGGGCGCAGCAAATAGCAGGTGTTCGGCTGCGCATCGTAGCGCGTTGCAAGCCGTCCGTCCCTGTCCTGGATCACGTTTCGCCCGTCCTGTGCCACACCCCCAACCTGGATCGTGCTGCACGCGATGGGGTCCTGGGCGAGGATACGGGCCGCCGCGGCCGGCACCGCATCGCCAAACACGAGCAGGTTGAAGGTGCCGCCCAAATGGTCCAGCAGCCAGCCGCCCCGCGGACCGAATACGGGCGCATCGGCGGCGGGAGCGCCGGGCACCATCGCCCCGGAAAATGTCACATGGTCCGGAGTCGGCGTGTTGAGGCGGGAATCGAGCAGCACCGTCGGCACCGAGAGGCGCCCGCTGTTGACCAGCTTGCGCGCAAAGCCATGGTGGCGAGCCAGTGAAAGTGCAGCGTCGCGAAACGTACGCGAAACCACGCTCTTGGGCGTAATGAAATCCGTGGCCCGGGTCGAATGCAGGATGTTCTCGTCGGCCGCCGCGATGCGCTCCTCATCATAGGTGTCCAGCAGCGATTCAGGCGCCAGTCCGCGCACGACGAGGTCGAGCTTCCAGACGAGATTGTCGACGTCCTGCACGCCGCTGTTGGCGCCGCGTGCGCCGAATGGGCTGACCAGGTGCGCAGCGTCTCCCGCGAACACAACGCGGCCGTGGTGGAATTTCTGCATTCTCCGGCATTGGAACGTGTAGACGCTGGCCCACTCGATTTCGAACACGGCATCGGCGCCGAGCATGGCATGCAGGCGCGGCAGGATATTCGCCGGCTTCTTCTCTTCCTCGGGGTCCGCGTCCCAGCCCAGCTGAAAGTCAACGCGCCACACATCATCCGCCTGCCGGTGCAGCAGGACCGACTGATTGCGGTGGAATGGCGGATCGAACCAGAACCAGCGTTCGGTTGGAAAGTCGGAGGTCATGTGGATGTCCGCGATCAGGAACCGGTCGCGAAAGACCTGCCCCTCGGTATCCAGTCCCAGCAGCCGCCGGACGGGGCTGCGCGCGCCATCGCAGACGATCAGCCAGTCGCAACTCAGTGCATAGTCGCCGTCCGGGGTCGCCACACGCAACGTGACGCCTTGCTCGTCGCGGCTGACGTCGACCACCCGATGCTTCCAGCGAATTTCGGCAGCGTCCAAAGTCTGCGCGCGCTGCACCAAGTACTCCTCGAAATAGTATTGCTGCAAATTGACGAAGGCCGGACGGTGGTGGCCGGGCTCGGGCAGCAGATCGAACTGATACGCCAGGCAGTCGCCATGAAACACCTTGCCGACGTTCCAGCTCACGCCTTTTTGCGCGACGGGTTCGCCGCAGCCCAAGCGGTCGAGGATCTCCAGTGTGCGCTTGGCGTAGCAGATGGCCCTTGAGCCGACGCTGACGGTGTCGTCATCGTCCAGCACCAGCACCGGCATGCCGCGTTGCGCAAGATCGATGGCCGCGGCGAGTCCTACCGGTCCCGCACCCACGATCACGACGCCACGATGGCGCACAGTGCCGTCCAGCTCGGGCGGGCGGCGGTACTCATAAACAGGATTGGTATACGTCTTCAACTATTCAGAACGTCAATGGTTCAAGACGTCAAAGATCCGCGATCTCACCTTCACTCAACCTTCCAGCGCCAGCCACATGTCCTTGTCGCGCTGCGCCGTCCAGATGCGCGGGTCCTTGAACTGCGTGGCCTCGTCAAAGGCGCGCGTCACGTCGAACGGGAGGCAATGGTCGAAGATCACCCAGTGACCGAACTGGGGTTTAAGCGCCGCGTAGGTTTGTTTGTAGACGGTCCGCAGGTCGAGACCCGCCGCCGCGCCCTTCTTGACCGAATCGAACATCGCCGTGACGAAGGCGCACGTGCCGTCAAGCCCGGCCTTCACTTCGGCCGGTGATTGCAGCGACGCTCCGCGGCCCGGCACAAGTTTTTCCGGCCGCAATGCCGCGATCGCGTCAAGCGTGGCCGGCCAATCGGTGAGGTAGGCGTCCCCGGTATAAGGCGTTGCGCCGTACTCGACCAGGTCGCCCGAGAACAGGATCTTCTCCTGGGGCAGCCAGACCACCGTGTCGCCCTTGGTATGTCCGCGCCCCAGCTGCATGATTT
>JBDTPJ010000135.1:0-6374 GCA_039932755.1 Betaproteobacteria bacterium | reverse complement strand
CGAACCAGGCGGTCTACGAAACGGTGTTCGGGCAGACGCCGCGCATCGTCATGGCCTCGCTCATCGCTTATTTCTGCGGCGAATTCGCCAATTCGTACACGCTGGCGAAAATGAAGATCCTGACCAATGGTCAATGGCTGTGGACGCGAACGATCGGCTCGACTGTGGTCGGCGAGGCAGTCGATTCCGCCTTGTTCTATCCACTGGCGTTCTACGGCATCTTCAGCAACGAATTGTTGGTCACCGTGATGATCACCAACTATTTGTTGAAGACGGCCTGGGAAATCCTGATGACGCCGGTCACGTACAAGGTCGTCGCGTTCCTCAAGAAAAAGGAAAATGAGGACTACTACGACCGCGACACCAACTTCACGCCGTTCTCTCTCAAGACCTGAGGACAAACCCAGCGACATGGGCACTGTCGTTCCCGCGCCTCTAGTCTTGCCGTCGTTCCCGCGCGAAGAGCCTGTCCTCGAGTGGGGGAATCGGGGGACGGGAACCCAGTGTCGTTATTGTCTGATCGAAAGTCAAAGACGCTGGATCCCCGCCTTCGCGGGGATGACGTTGGAGATGGATTACTCGCTCAGTGACCAAAATATGCTGGGACGCTTCCCGGAATCGCCAACTCCAACCCTCGACGTGGTTGCCGCTGGCCATCAGCCCATCCGTGACCCAGGCCGATAGAAAAGGTAAATCGCGAACCCAAGCGAGTCGCGGCCCCAGCGCAGGTAAGCGTCGCGCCAACGGCGGCTGCGCTCCAGCATGGCGGGGACATCGGGGTCTTCGGGTTGCTCGCGCACATAACGCTCGATCGCGCGACAATACTTCCACTCATACTCGTCCCATTCGTCCATCGACGCCGTCGCGGCGTGCATCGGGATGAGACCCACGTCGATTCCTGCCTGGACGTTGCCGCGGTGGTCGAGGAAATGCGTGTCCTGGCCGCCCAGCAACGCGAGATAGTCGGAATGCGGCTTTTGCCGCCAGAATCCCTCGCCGATCAGGACGTAGCCGCCGGAACGGGTCCAGTGCTTCAACTGGGCGCAAATGCCGGCCATGCCGCCCTTGATGCCGCCGGCGCCCAGCATGACGGTGAGATGAAAGTTCTCCGGATCGGCACGATAGTCGGCGATGTCGACGTCGTCCAGGTGCAGCTTGCCCAGCGCCCCGGTCCATTCGGCGCGTTCCCGGGCGGCATCCAGCATCATCGACGACCGGTCGACGGCAACGACGGTCGAGCCGAAGCGCTCGATGATCCGCAGTGCGAGCTCGGCCCGCCCGCAGCCCAAGTCAAGGACGCGTGACGTGTCGTCGAGCGGCAGGAGGTCGAGCAGGCGCTCGATCTTGGCCGCCGCAACGGGGTTGCAATAATCGTGATCGCGGTGCGCAATGGCGCTGAATTTGTGCGGATTCATGGCCGAGCCCCCTCTCTGGCACGTACGTGCCAGGGTGCTACACGCAAAAGTAGTGCCATTCCGGGCAGCGCGAGAAGCGCACAAATCAGATAGAAATTGAACCAGCCGGTTTCTGCCACGATCCAGCCGGTGGACGCGTTGACGACGGTCCGGGGAACGGCCGCCAGGCTTGTGAACAAAGCGAACTGCGTGGCCGTATAGCGCGGGTCGGTCGCGCGCGCGATGAAGGCGACGAAAGCGGCGGTACCTAGGCCCACGCCAAGCGCCTCGAAGGCAATGACAAAGGCCAGCAGCAGCCGATCCGGCTGATGGACCCAGGCGAGCAAGGCAAAACCCAGTATCGATACCAGCTGCACCACGCCAAAGAGCCACAGTCCGCGATTGATGCCGATCCTGACCATCCAGAGTCCGCCCAGCATGCCGCCGATGACACTGGCCCAGAGGCCGGCATTCTTGGCGATGATGCCGATGTCGGTGCGGGTAAAGCCCATGTCGAGATAAAACGGCGTGGCGAGGGCGGTGGCCATGCTGTCGCCCAGCTTGTAGAGAAAGATGAACAGCAGCACTAGCAGCGCATCGTTCCAGCCGGAGCGGGAAATGAATTCGCGAAAGGGTTCGACGACCGCATCGCGCAGCGTGCGCGGCGTGCCCGGCATCAATTGCGGCTCGGTCACCAGCAGAGTCATGGCGATTCCCGGCAACATGAACAGCGCGGTCACCAGGAATACGGAGGACCAGGGAATGAGGTCGGACAGAATCAGGGCGAGCGATCCGGGAATGAGGCTCGAAATCCGGTAGGCGTTCACGTACACCGCATTGCCGAGTCCCAATTCGGGTTCGGGGAGGATTTCGCGCCGGAACGCATCGAGCACGATGTCCTGGCTGGCGGAGAAGAATGCCACGGCCGTCGCGAGGTAGGCGATCGCCCAGATGTCGAGCTTGGGATGCAGCACGCCAAAGACCGGTATGGCGATCAGCAGAAGCACTTGCGTGGCCAGCATCCAGCCGCGGCGACGTCCGAGCATCGGCAATCCGAAGCGGTCCATCAGCGGCGACCACAGGAATTTCCACGTGTAGGGAAGCTGGATCAGCGCAAACAGGCCGATGGCCTTCAGATCGACGCCTTCGGAGCGCAACCACGCCGGCAGCAGGTTGATGAGCAGGTAGAGCGGCAGCCCGGCAGAAAAGCCGATGAACACACAGATCAACATCCGCCGGTTGAAGAGCGCTTCGCGCCAGGATTCCTCGGGCGAATCCTCTCCGGACTTTGCCGCCTGTGTCACGCTTCGGCCTCCGCACCGACAAAGAATCGCGATGTACTCAGTTGTCGGCCTCCCTTAATCGCTCGCGGACGCGCCCTTCGGGCCTTGGCTTCGCCCCGCCCGCTCATGCGCGCCGGAATCGGTAGATCGCGAGTTCACCGCGCAGGTTCGGCAGCACCGACACGACCCGGCCACCCGCCAGCACGACGCGCTTCTCCACCGCATAGCGGCGCTCCGCCAGGAACGCATCGAAATCGGCCACCGTGCACAGGTGGATGTTCGGCGTGTCGTACCACTGGTAGGGCAGCTTGTTTGATACCGGCATGCGTCCGCGCAGGATCTGCCACCGGTGCGACCAGTGGCCAAAATTCGGAAACGTGACGATCGCCTCGCGCCCGACGCGCAGCATTTCCTGCACGATCTCCTCGGTGTGGCGCATCGCCTGCAAGGTCTGCGAGAGGATCACGCAGTCGAACGACGCGTCGTCGAAGCCGGCCAGCCCCTGCTCCAGGTTGCTTTGCAGGACATTGATGCCATTGCGCACGCTGGAGAACACGCCCATGTCGTCGATCTCGATGCCGTAGCCGCGGACTTCACGCTCGCGCATCAGATAGGAAAGCAGGCTGCCGTCAGCGCAACCCAAGTCGAGCACGCGCGCACCCTTGTCCATCCAGCTTGCCATCGTGGCGTAATCGGCGCGCTGGGCCTCGCTCTCGCGCTCCTCGATCCTGCGCTTCACTTCCTTGCCAAAGCGAAAGGTCGAATAGCCCTTGGCATCCGGTGCGATGCGGTCGAAATAGGCACCGACCAGCGCGTGATACTGCGGATTGTCGAGCAGGAAGGCATCGTGGCCGTGCGGCGCCTCGATCTCGGCGTAGGAGACATCGCGCTGGTGGTCGACCAGCGCCTTGACGATCTCGCGCGAGCGCGCTGGCGAGAAGCGCCAGTCCGTGGTGAAGGACACCACAAGGAACGAACACCGCGCGGGCTCCAGCGCACGCGAAAGCTTGCCCCCGGTCGCTTGCGCCGGGTCGAAATAGTCGAGCGCCTTGGTGATGCGCAAATAGGTGTTGGCGTCGAAGTACTCGGCGAATTTTTCACCCTGGTGCCGCAGGTACGATTCGATCTCGAATTCGGGGGCGAAAGAGAACTTCAGTCCATCGCGCAGGGAACGGCCAAATTTTTCCTCCATTTGCTCATCGGACAAATAAGTGATGTGCCCGATCATCCGTGCCAGCCTCAAGCCCCGCCGCGGCTTGGTGTGGTGCGCCTCGAAGTGGCCCTCGTGAAAGTCGGGATCGGTGAGAATCGACTGGCGCGCGACTTCGTTGAAGGCAATGTTCTGCGCCGACAGGTTGGGTGCGGCGGCGATCACCAGGGCATTGCGGATGCGCGCTGGATAGCGAATTGCCCATGCCAGCGCCTGCATGCCGCCCAGACTTCCGCCCATCACCGCGGCAAATTGCGCGATGCCGAGGCGATCAGCCAGGCGCGCCTGCGCATCGACCCAATCCTCGACGGTGACCAGCGGGAAATCCGAACCCCATAGGCCGCCGGTGGCGAAATTCTTCGACAACGGACCGGTCGAACCGAAGCAACTGCCGAGATTGTTGACGCCGACGACGAAATAAACACTGGTGTCGAGCGGCTTGCCCGGTCCGATCATGTTGTCCCACCACCCGACATTGTCCGGGTCGTCGGCGTAGTAGCCCGCCACATGATGCGAAGCGTTCAGCGCGTGGCACACCAGGACGGCGTTCGACTTGTCCTCGTTCAGTTCGCCATACGTTTCGTAGGCGAGCTCGAAGGCGTCGAGCGTCCGGCCGCAGGCAAGGAGCAGTGGCTGGTCGAAATAAGCCGAGCGCGATTCGACAGTCCCCACCGAACGGGGGAGGCTCGATGAAGACAAGCGCGGTGTCGGTGTGCGGGCGGGGGACAAAGGTGTGGAAGCGCAGAATTCGGGGTTATAGGAACGTTACAGGAGGGGATCAAAGCACAAGCACATGGCGTATTTGCGCGCCGACCACTGCCGCCCGCGCCACCGTTGCATCGAGAGTGACGAATTGTCCGCCGTGCCGAACCGCCAGGGCAAGCAGATAGGTATCAGTCACCTGGCGCGGTCCGTGAATTCGCGTGGAATCTGCAACGCGCGCGTCGAGCAGACTGACGTCGTCGGGCCAGAACTCGTGAAAGCCGCCCGCGCTTGCCTCGGCCAGGCGTTCGATGACGGCCCGGACCGGCAGCGCGTTGGGGTAGCTCGCATGCGACATGATGCGCACACACCCGTTCACCGTAATCGGGCAGGATGCCCAGCCCTCGCGCGCATTCGCCTCCAGCCATTCCATGGCACGCGCGTGCAGCGAATGATCGGCGTCCAGGAGCGCGACCAGCACATTCACGTCCAGCAGCGCACGCATTCAGGGACCGCTCACATTCGTGGACATCGTGTGAACCGACCCTAGTAGGCGTCGTCGTCGCGCAGCTTGTCGATCAACTCGTTGGTAACGATCGCCCCACGCTTGGGAAACGGCCGAAATCCAGAGCGCGTCTTCGGTGTTGGAGTGCGCGCGGTCTGGGGCGGCGAGGTCAACGCGCTGCGGGCGAGCTCCGAGATGATCGCGCCCGCGGTCGTCTTCTCCCGGCGCGCCCGTTCCTTGGCGACCTGAAGGATGTCGTCCGCAATATCCAAAGTGGTGCGCATACATCTGATGTTAACGCATCACAATCTGCCCGGCAATGGCGCGCCAAAATTCCGCTTCCGCCGGTGCAAACATAGAACCCGGGCAACGTCGACCGCCTGTCGGCTGTAATGACAACGTCCTATGACAATGGACTATGACGATGCCATAATTCCTATATAATTCGGGGTCCCGGTGTCCGTGCTTGGCATTGCCGCCTTGTGACTGTAGTTGGAGATTCTCCATGAAACGCCATGTTTCCGCCCGTTTGGTCCTGCTCGCCGTGCTTGCGCTAATGTGGTCGGTACCCGCGCTTGCGGTCTACCCAGGCAGTTGCGCGAACGGCAAAGTCGTCTACAACAAGACAAATGCGACTACCGGCGTAACGACGTCGTGCTCCAACAGCAGCTGCCACAAATCTGACCTGAGCGCGAAGAACATCCAGAATGGCGCGGGCAATCCCGGCGCTATCAGCAACGCCTTGGACGGTACCGGTGCCAACGCAGAAATGGTCGCGCTGGATCTGCGCAATAACCTCCCTCTTACCGCGCAGGACATCGACGACCTTGCCACCTGGATTTTTTATGCGCCAGCGTGTCCAACGGCCACGCCGAATCTGCAGGCTGCGCCCTCTCCCGTAAGTTTTAGCTCGACGACCGTCAACGCGACCACGGCAACCACTACCGTCACGATTACGAATTCAGGGGCAGCGGATGCTTTGGCCGTGTCCGCCAGTAGCAGCGACGCAACGCACTTCCCACTTTCCGCAAGTACTTGCTTAAGCTCTCTGGTCGCCAAGAATGGCGGCACCTGTAGTTTCAAGGTCGCGTTCCATCCAACGGCAGTCGGCGCTATCAGCGGGACTATCAGCGTCAGCCGTACTGGTGGCGCTCCCATCACCATCGGCGTAAGCGGGACCGGGACAGCGAGCGCAACGCCGGGTCAGCTATCGTTGGCCACTTCCCTCGGATTCGGCAACCAGATCATCAATACGACGAGCGCCGCGAGCAGCCTAACCG
>JBDTPJ010000134.1:0-6566 GCA_039932755.1 Betaproteobacteria bacterium | reverse complement strand
GAATACTTTCAGCGACGGGAGTCAACATGGCACCAGTAGCACTCAAGACCAGCAAGTCGAAAGCTCAATCCACCGGCGTTATGGAACGCGCCAGACCAAACCTGCACCAGCGCGCGCACGAGATTCAATCCTACGGGCACATCGTGAAGCTGCCGATCGCGCTGTCCGAGAAGGCCTGCGCAACGAGCGTCGAGCTGTTGAATCAGCTCCTCGCCGACACCATGACCCTGAGAGACCTCTATAAGAAGCATCATTGGCAGGTCGCGGGCCCCACATTTTTCCAATTGCATCTGCTCTACGACAAGCATTACAAGGAGCAGGTCGCGCTCGTAGACATCATCGCCGAACGCATCCAACTGCTCGGCGGCGTGAGTATCGCAATGGCGGCTGATGTGGCAGAAACCACCATGATTCCGCGATCACCGCGTGGACGCGAGGAGGTGCCAGTACAGATCTCGCGCCTGCTGGAGGCGCATGAAATGATCATTTTGGCCACGCGCAGCGACGCGGAGAAGGTCAACGCGTTGGGCGACTTCGGCACCAACGACCTACTGGTGAGCAATGCACTACGCACCAATGAATTGCAGGTCTGGTTCCTGTCCGAGCACCTTGTCGACACTCCTCTAATCCGCGCTGACTGACGAGGCGCAATGGTCATGTCAATGCAGGTTGATTCTTGACAGAGCGCGAAGCCGATGGGCGAACGTGTTTATTCTGGGGCCTCTACCCGCTTGATTGAACCCGTTGATCACGTCGTAGGGCCGATGAAGGCGGCAATCGAGCTCATTGAGTACAGTGACTTCGAATGTCCGCTGTGTGCGCAGGCATATCATGCGATCGATATCTTGCTGCAGCGCTTTGGGCATCGGATCCGATTCGTCTTTCGTCACTTTCCTCTCGTTGAGATTCACCCGCATGCCGAACTCGCCGCTGAGGCGGCCGAAGCTGCCGGTGCGCAGAGCAAATTCTGGCCGATGTATAGGCAGTTGTTTGAGAACCAGCAACACCTGAAAGCCAAGGATCTGCGCAACTATGCCGCAGATATTGGCCTTGATCTGGAGCGCTACGACTCGGAAATCGCTGATCACATCTACCTCCAGCGCGTGCAGGAGCACCTTGCCAGTGGCAGGGCACGGGGCGTGCGCGGATCGCCGGCACTGTTCCTCAATGGTGACGTGGTCGACGTTTCGTTTGGACTACAGAGTCTGGCCGAGGCAGTCGAGCACGCGTCCTCGCGGGACGCAGCCACGGTGAACTTGAGGTTGGACGTGGCGGAGCGCGACCTGGACCCAGCTGAGCGATAGAACAAGTTGCCAACCGGGGTATAGATTCGAGAAATGACCTGCGATACCTTCGCCCGGTCAGGGCCGCCGGGCGGAGGGGGTAGCACCCGCCACGGGGCGAGTTCCCTCGGCGAACCCATCGCGCGCACTGCGATTTACGTCCGCAGGCGGTCGCCGGACCGTGCCGACAAGGGGGAAGTCCTCCGGCGACATCGCGAGCTTCCGGCTAAGCGGAGTCCCCTGGGCGGCCAGGCGCGCCTGAATTGCAAGCCCGATCTCAGTCCGGTGACTATGCAAGAAACTCCGCACCTGCTCCTCATTGGCCGAGGCAGCGCCCATTAGGCGCTCAATGGCTCGCCACTCGATCGCGACTCGAATGGCGGTACCGTCCACACTGATTGCCAATTCGACAGGAAACTGGGGATGAACATAAATCGACTGTTCCATCAGGGTCACTTGCATTGCCGTTCTCCTCGGAAAAGAAAAAATTGGGTCTTTCGGCCAAGCGGCACCAACAATGGAATTGAGCGCACACCGCGACCGTGTGATATTCGACATGCCCAGGTCGGCCAGGTTCCAGTTCACGCCCGCTGCTCATTAATATCCACTCCGCTTTACGAGATCTCACCAAGCCGGTGCGGTCGGATCTTGGGTCACGGGTCGGCGCAGAGGCAGGGTCTCGACATTCGGCGACGACATAACGGGTGCTCACCTATGTTTCGTCGGCTGCGGGATCGGCCTCGCAGGCATAAAACGGCGAACATGCGTACCTAGAGACTTCGACCGAGGTATCGTCAGCACCGTTCCGACCGGACGCTATCTCGAAAGGGACTGCACCGTTGAAGCGTTTGCGTACCAGCTGCCCGAAAAGGACCGCGGTCTCGCCAGGGTCTTCGATTCGTCGAAGACCGCTTTTGGCAACCTGATGGATTCCAGCTTCGGTGACAATAAAGTCCATGGCTACGTCGTGATGCTGCGGATGAATGGTTGCAATCCGCGACAACTCGAACGCCACACCGATCTTGAGTGGATGCGGGGTCATGGCCGCGAGAGTACGATCGAAGTATCCACCGCCGTAACCCAGCCGATAGCCCTGGGCGTCAAAACCGACAGGAGGAATCAGCAGGGTTTGCGGTAGGACCACCGCGGTACCGTCCGGCACTGGCAAGTCGAACACGCTCCTGGTCATCGGCGCTCCCGGCCACCATGCTCGGAATTGGAGGGGTGATGCCTTCCGTACCACGACGGGTAGCGCCGCCGTAGCGCCCCGGATCCTCAATTGTCGAATTGCAAATCGCGGGTCGAACTCGCCTTGGAACGGCCAATAGAAGCCGACGACCATCCGCTGAAGTAGCGGGAAACCCTTGATGAGGAGTTGGGTGATGGCAGCATTCCACCGGCGATATGTGACCTTGGTTACTGCTACCCGTCGCGCCAGCAGCTCGAGGCGCAGCTGTTTTCTCCATTGTCCAATATCGTCCGGAATGTTCATGGCTCTCCAGAGTAGCGCGCCATATTACGCATGATATAAGGACACAAATGAAAAAGGATCAATGGATGTCCATGTCGAAGCTCTCCAAGAGCGAGTACGAAGCGCTCGCGGATTTTCGTTATCAACTGCGGCGCTTTCTACGCTTCAGCGAAGACGTAACGCGAAAAAGTGGCATTACCGTACTGCAGTATTTGCTCATGCTCCAGATCAAGGGCTTTCCAGGTCGTGAATGGGCAACGGTAGGAGAACTCGCGGAACGGCTTCAAGCGAAACAGCACGGTGTCGTGTCGCTGATTTCCCGGTGCGAGACAGCCGGTTTGGTAAGGCGGTGCACAAGCGAAAACGACAAGCGTGTCGTGGAGGTGAGGCTGACGCCCAAAGGGGCGCTCAGTCTCGAGCGACTGGCGCGTCTGCACCGCAAGGAGGCGCAATCGCTACGCGGAGAGTTCGCCGTGACGCACTGATGATCGGTCATGATTGTTCTGTGCGCCCGTGCGATGGGGTCGTCTGACGCAGCATAAGCACCCAAAACACTCGGTATCAACTCTCTGATGGCGTTGTGTGTGTTTTGGATCCGAACAGGACACCACGTCGCCGACTCATCGACTGACTGATCCGGTCCACCGCGGCGGAGTCCAACAGCCGTGCCGCCATCGGCAGCAGTTCCTGCTCTTCACGCGCGATGTGTTGTTCGTATCGGTCAACGAACTGATCGATCTGTTCCGGTTGAGGCGCGGCCGCGTCGCCGACTTCGACCCTGGCCAGCCACGCCCTGAGCGTCTGCCAACGCCGTTCGAGTTCACGATGCTCGACGGTCAGGGAGTCGACAAGCTGCCGTATGCATATGGGATCGGAACCGGCCATCGACTCGATCAGGGCCGGAAAGAGATCCTGTTCTTCGTCTTCGTGGTGATGACGCCCGGCGGTGTCGAAATAGCGAATGACGTTATGGGCGGCAGTACGTGCGGCATCATCGCTCCCTGCTGTTGCGAAATGAGCCGCGAGTCGTTGCAACGTCGAACATTGGGCCTGGATGCGTTCGTGGCAAGCAGCAAGCATTTCCAGGGGCGCGTCGAATCCAGCTGCTGGTGCGGATGACCCTGGGAAGACGGAGTTCATGGACTGCCTCATCGGTTGTGGGCAAGGGCGCGTCGCCCGAGGACCATTGCGTCGGCTTATCGCAGAGAAGAGGTCTTTGGGCACTGACGGGCCGTGGGATTCTGGAACCGAATATTTGGTTCAAGTGGGGTACCGCGGGTACGCGACAACGAGGCGGGCCACGCATCCGCGTTGGCTTGCGCCCGGTGCATTACGTCGATGGCGATGGTCGAGTGCGCATAGATGTCGCCAGCCCGTATCAAGTGCGTTCGTCCCGGCGCGGGGTTGCTTAAGTGCATCGATGGTATCCGCAATGCTGCCATCATAGAACTCGTGGTTGCCGGGAACGTAAAGCACCGGTTTGGCGAACTTCGACGCCCAGACAACAGCCTCTCGTGGCCGAGCGTTGTCTCCGGCGAGAAATGCCGCATCGGCATTGTCCTCCGGGATCGCCAACGCGCCAAGGCTGAGGTGAAGGTCAGAGAGGATATTCAGTTTCATCACCGCGCGACTCGTTCTCCCAACGTCGGTACGTCGTTTTGTGAACAAGCCCGTCCGCACTCCAATTCCGCTAAGGCTTAACGAGCGCTTCTCGTTGAGGCGACTAAACCACGCGCCATCGCGAGCCCTGTACCACTATATCATAGTGTGATATATAGAACGCGTAGGTGACAAGCGACGCGGCGCGCGATCTATCTCGACGCCATCCTGTACTTTGCGGGAGGGCTCATGTGCAACCTGCCGATCGTCAGCTGCTACGAGGTCGGCACCTTGCTGACACCCAACCACGGCCACGCCGCAATGATGGCGGCTTCGGCCTGCTGGCGATCGCGCTGACCGTGTTCGTGCTTCGCCGGATCAGCGACGCCACGCGCTTGGCCGGCATCCAGAAATAGGTCAGGGCGCCTTCTGGTACACCGACATCGGACTGGCGATGATGGTGATGATGAGCCTGTTCCGTGCCGCAGCGACGGACATGGTTCCACACGCGGACTGAGTGTGGGCTATGGCGTGTGCAGGCGCTGCGACAGTGCAATTTCCACGCCGGCCGCAAGCCCAATCCACTACCGCTCACTCCGCGGTTGCGTGAAAAACGCGCGTGCATGCCGGTATCTACTTGCACCGAATCTGGGCTTGCCTCCACGGCTGGGGCTTGGATGATGCTCAGGCCGGTCGCGGCGCGACCGGTGCCACCGATGGCGTGAACGCGTCGAAGAAACACTGGTCCTCGTTCAAGCCATTTTCCACAAATGCCGGCACCGCTGCCTCCACCATTTTCACTGAGCCGCACACGTAGACCTCGTAGCCGCTCATGTCGGGAAAATCCGCGAGCATCGCCTCGTGGACGAGTCCGCGTCGGCCCGTCCAGGCGTCGCCGGGCTCCGCGTCCGACAGCACCGGCACAAAATGGAAGTTGTCGTGCTCGCGCTGCCATCGCTCGGCAACGTCGGCCATGTAGAGATCCTGGCGCCGACGCACGCCCCAGTACAGCCACATCGGCCGGCGCAGCCCGCGCCGAAGCGCGTCTTCGACGATGCTCTTCACCGGCGCGAAGCCGGTCGCACCGGCCACGAACAGTATCGGCCGCTCGCTTTCGCGCAGGGTGAAGCTGCCCAATGGGCCTTCGAAGTGCAGCGCATCGCCGACCTTTGCCTCAGTGAACACGTGGCCCGTGAAGCGGCCACCCGGGATGCGACGAACGTGCAGCTCGATGCGCTCGTTGTCGTGCGGCGCGTTCGCAAACGAGAATGAGCGTCGTTGCCCGTCGGCAAGCACGATGTTGATGTACTGGCCAGCGGTGAAGTCAATGCGCTCGTCGCCAGGCAGCGAGACCGTCAGCCGGATCAGGTCCTCGGTGAGGCGCTCGAGCGCGTCGATACGCCCGACGTAGGTATTGATCGTTGCGCGCGCGGCGCCTGGGGTATGCACCACCTCGATCTCCAGGTCTGAGAGCGGGATGGCGCAGCACATCAAGGCCGCGCCCTGTGCACGCAAACTGTCCGGCAATGCGCTGCGCTGGTACACGCCGTGTTCCACGCTACCGTGCAACACCGTGCACCGGCAGACCCCGCAACCCCCGTTGCGGCAATCGTAAGGTAGCGCCAGCCCTTGGCGCAGGCCCGCCTCGAGCAGCGTCTCGCCGGCACGTACGGTCACGGATTGTGGGCTTTCGGAGACTGTCATTTGGAATTCGCCGGCTTTGCTTTGCCTGAATTTCGGCGGAAGCCACGGCAGCGCAATGAGCAGCGCGGTCGCAGCGCCCAGCAGGGCCCAAACCTGCGCCAGCGGCCATAGATACAACAGCGGGAAGATCAACAGGTAGAACCAGTCGAACCGCAGGTTGACCGGGGAGACGTCGAGGCTGGCCGCGCCACCCTGGCTCAGCGCCGGCCGGACAAGTGACAGCACCAGCAGCGTCAGCACCATGCTGAACATGATCGGACGCGGCGGGCTGATCTTTGCCTTCGGCACGCGTTGCACGTGTATCCACATCAGAAGCAACACGACCAGCGGTATGCCGATGTGCATGAACGACAGCAGGGAGAAGAAGCGATCGTTGACGCTATAGGGGTAGATGAAATTTCGAATCAGGGTGCCGCCGAAGCCCGGCAGCCAATCGAGCCACTCGAACGACGCAACGATGACGAACTGCGCCAGCTGGTCCCAAGGCAGCATGTAGCCGTTGATGCCGG
>JBDTPJ010000133.1:0-6624 GCA_039932755.1 Betaproteobacteria bacterium | reverse complement strand
GCAGACCACGCACGCAGACCACGCTCGCAAACCATGCACGCAATCCACGCACGCACTCTCCCGCGCGCGCCGTTACGCGCCGGTGCGCACGATGATCCAAGTGTCGACGTTCGACCATGTCGTCGCTTCGAAGTTGCAGCCGCCTGCGATCAGCAGCTGCTCGCCGGTACGATATTCTGAAATCGCCGTTCGCCTCCGCACCGGGGCCCGGCATCGCGACGCGCAGGGCGACATCGTCGATGAGGCCACCGTCTGGGCATGTAGCGCACGATTCTTGCTTTGGCCACGGTATAGTGCTCGACTAGCCGCGCACGCGTCGGAAGATAGCGTTGTGAACACCGCGACTGACCGGAATCGCTGCGCCACAATCGGGACCTCCACGACATGCCGCTATCCATCGAAGACTATGGGCTCATCGGCAATACGCGAACCGCCGCCATCGTCGGCAAGGACGGTTCGATCGACTGGCTGTGCGCACCTCGTTTCGATTCACCTTCTTGTTTCTCGGCCCTGCTCGGCAAGCCAGAACATGGGCGGTGGCTGCTCGCGCCCGGCGACGGCAGCCGCTCCGTCCGCCGCTGTTATCGATCCGATACCCTCGTTCTAGAGACCGAGTTTGCGACCGCAGACGGCGTGGTGCGCGTGATCGACTGCATGCCGGTTTGGCATGGTCGTACGGATATCGTGCGCGTGGTGGAAGGCGTGCGTGGCCGGGTCTCCATGAACATGCAACTCGTTATCCGGCCGAGCTATGGCACGGCCACGCCCTGGGTTCGCCGCGTTGACGATGCGTTGCTCGCTACGGCCGGGCCGGACTCGCTGGAGTTGCGCACGCCGGTGGCCGTGGAGGGTCGCAATCTCACCTCCGTGGCGTCGTTCATCGTGGAGGAAGGAGAGCGGGTGCCGTTCGTACTCACCTGGTTTCCATCGCACGAATCGCGACCACTGCCCATCGACGCCGATGCCGCCATCAAGGCGACCGAGCGTTACTGGCGCGGATGGTGTGCACAGTGCGCCTACGATGGGCGTTGGGCCGAGCCCGTACGCAATTCCCTGATGATTCTAAAGGCACTCACCTATGCGCCCACCGGCGGAATCGTGGCGGCCGCGACGACGTCGCTTCCCGAGCTCATCGGCGGTGTGCGCAATTGGGACTACCGCTACTGCTGGGTACGCGACGCCACGTTCACGCTGTATGCGCTGCTGCTCGCGGGATATCGTGACGAGGCGCGCGACTGGCGCCACTGGCTCCTGCGTGCCGCGGCCGGACATCCCGCCGAGCTCCAGATACTGTACGGCGTCGCGGGCGAGCGCGAGCTTACCGAGCGGGTGCTGCCGTGGCTGCCCGGCTACCTCGATTCCTCGCCCGTGCGGGTCGGCAACGCGGCCGCAGGACAGTTCCAACTCGACATCTATGGCGAGCTCATGGACGCGATGCATGTCGCGCGCAGTGCGGGACTTGATCCGGACGCTGACGCGTGGAGCTTTCAACGCACACTAGCCAACTTCCTCGCGGACAACTGGCAGCGCCCCGACAACGGAATCTGGGAGTCGCGCGGAGGACTCCAGCATTACACATACTCCAAAGTGATGGCCTGGGTCGCCATGGACCGGGCGGTGAAGGCCATCGAAGAATTCGGACTCGACGGTCCCGTGGAACACTGGAGTGAAACTCGCGAGCAGATTCATGCCGACGTCTGCGCGCGCGGATTCGACGCGGCGCGCGGAAGCTTCGTCCAATTCTATGGCTCGCGCGAGCTCGACGCGAGCCTGCTGTTGATTCCGCAGGTCGGGTTCTTACCGGCTGACGATCCGCGCATTCGCGGGACTATCGAGGCGATCGAGCGCGAGCTCGTCATCGACGGCCTGGTCGCCCGGTACCACACCGAAAAGAGCGACGACGGACTGCCCGCCGGTGAAGGTTTTTTCCTGCCCTGCTCGTTCTGGCTGGCCGACAGTCTGCTGTTACTTGGGCGCGCAGCGGAGGCGGAGGCGTTGTTCGAGCGCCTGCTCACGCTGCGCAACGACGTGGGGTTGTTGTCCGAAGAATACGACCTGCACAATCGGCGCGCGCTCGGCAACATTCCCCAGGCGCTGACGCATGTCGCGCTGGTCAACACGGCGCGCAACCTTTCCCGGCACGGCGGTCCGGCCGAACACCGGGCGAGCAAGACGAAGGCAGCCTCACCGGAGGCGCGCCCGCGCCATGGCTCCGGCAAGGACGACTTCGGCGGGCGCGATCCACCCGCGCCGCCCAGCGCACCTCGCGCGCCGGCGCCGTGAATCGCACCACGCCAATCGAGCCAACGCTCCACCGCTGGGTCCATTGGGGGTGGACGTTCCTCGCGTTGGGCATCATCCCCGTGGTCGGCATCATCGACTATGTCACGGCGCCGGAAATCACCTTTTCACTGTTCTACCTTGTTCCTGTCGCCGCTGCGGCGTGGCTTTCCGGACAAGGCACCGCAATCTTCGCGTCGACCGCCGCATCGATCATCTGGCTTTGCGCGGAAATAGGATCGAGTCGCTTGCCCGCCAACAACTGGGTCTACGCGTGGAACTTCGGGGTTCGCCTCGGGTTCCTGATGCTGGTGGCCGTCCTGCTCGCGCGCCTGCGAGAGACGCTGGTGCGCGAGCGCGTACTCAGCAGAACTGACCCCCTCACCGGTTTGCTGAACGCGCGCTCATTCCGTGAAATCGCCGGGGCCGAGATTGCGCGAGCCTGTCGCTATGGCCAGCCACTATCCCTGGCCTTTGTCGACGTCGACGACTTCAAGCGAGTCAACGATACCCGCGGTCACGCGACAGGCGATCGGGTCCTCGTGCGCATCGGTGAGTTGATGAGGGCGCATTTGCGGAGCACCGACACCGCCGCTCGCTACGGCGGTGACGAGTTCGCAATCATTCTGCCCGTTGCCGACGAACTGGCGGCCCGCGCCGCGATCGCCAAACTCATCGACAAGTTGGGTGCGGCGGCGCCGGCATCGAGCGGGCCGCTGACATTCAGCGTGGGCGTCGTGACGTACCCCGACGCGCCGCCCCCGCTCGACCTCATGCTGGAGCGCGCCGACCGCCTGATGTACGAGGTGAAATCGACGACCAAGAATGGCGCTCGCTTCGCCACCGATCCGGGACCGCCTTCCCTATGAGGCATGGCCACCGGCGGATTTTGAGTCAACTCAGGACATCGGCAATTGGGCGGCGCGGCGGCCGTATCCTAGGAATCCGATCCAAGCGACGAGCGTGAACGCCGCGCCGGCATAGAATGTGAAACGCGGACCGAAGGCATCCCAGAGCCAGCCGGCGAGACCGCTGGCGATCAGCAATGCGACGCCGCACACGAGATTGAAGACACCGAAGGCCGTCCCGCGCATGTCCACCGGCGCCGACGCCGCGACGAGCGCCGACAGCAAGCCTTGTGTGAGCCCCATGTGCAAGCCCCACAGCGCCGCGCCAACCAACACCATCCCGGGGCCATCCGCGCCGGCAAGCATCAGGTCTGCCGCGAACAGCGTTATCAGTCCCACCGACAGGAGATTGGGGCCCTGTCCCCGATCGGCCGCCGCGCCCGCCGGATAAGACGCGACCGCATAGACGATGGCCATCACGACCATCACCAGTGGCGCCATCGCGTTCGACAGGCCGACGTTATGCGCGCGCAACACGAGGAACGCCTCGGAGAAGCGTGCCAGCGTGAGCACGCCCGCAATGGCGACGACAATGACGAAGGATCGCGGCAGGCGGCGGGCGTCCGCAAAACGCAGCGCCGATTTCTTCGATTCCGACGTTGGCGGCCGGTCTGGTTCGTCCACGCCAACGACGATCAGCAGTACGGCGAGCATGGCGGGCACGACGGCAATCCAGAATGCTGAGTGAAAATTGCCCGCGAAATACGCCATCGCGGCCAGCGCCATCAGCGGACCGCCGATGGCGCCCACGGTGTCCAGCGCCTGGCGCAATCCGAAACTGCGCCCACGAACTTCGGGCGGCGTGATATCCGCGATGAGGGCGTCGCGCGGCGCGCCGCGAATTCCCTTGCCGACGCGGTCCATAAAGCGCGCTCCCACGATCCAGCCCAGAGTCGGCGCCAGCGGAAAAGCAAATTTGGACACCGCCGCCAGACTGTATCCAAAGAGCACGAGCGGTTTGCGCTTCCGGAATACATCCGAGATAACGCCGGAAAAAAGTTTGACGATCAGCGCCATCGCCTCGGCCAGTCCTTCGATCATGCCGATGACGAAGACGCTCGCACCCAGCGCGGTGGCCATGTACAGCGGCAGCAGCGAATGGACCAGCTCCGACGAGAGGTCCATGCACATGCTGACGAGTCCCAGTACCCACACCCCCCGGGGCACCGCAGACAAGCCGCGCTTGTTCGCCGATTCAGCCAATGGGTCCAGTTCTCGAAGATGTACGTCGCGCAGCAGCGGCTACTGGAATGCCGCGGTGAGGTCGCCGGCACCGGATCGCACGCCAGGAAGCGGTGTGAGGCCGAAACGCAATGTGATGAATTTCAGGATGGAGGTCGTGTCGTAGGCGGTGTGGTCGACCACGCCGCGCTTGGCCAGTGGCGAAATAATGATCGTGGGAATGCGTGTCCCCGGTCCCCAGCGTTCGCCTGCAGGCGGCGCCACATGGTCCCAGAAGCCGCCGTTCTCGTCATAAGTGATGATGATCGCGGTAGTCGCCCAGAGCGGGCTCGCCTTGATCTGTGCGACGAGATCCGCGATGTGCTGGTCCCCGGTCAGCACGTCGGCATAGCCCGGATGCTCGTTTAGAGTTCCCTGCGGCTTGTAAAAGGCGACCTGCGGCAGCGCGCCGCTTTCGATGGCCGCGACGAGGTCGGTGTAATCCTTGAGGTAGCGGTCACGGTCCGCCGTGCCAGGAGCAAAGCGCGCAAAATAATTGAAGGGCTGATGGTGTGTGACAAAATACGGAGCCCCGTTGGCGGAAGCCGCGATGACTTTGCGCGGCGCACCGGGCGGTTGCATCCCGTCCTTGACAGCAGCGTTCCACGCGCCGGCGTACCACGCCCAGGTGACGCCCTTTGCAGTCAGCGTGTCGCCGATCGTGGTCATGGTCTGCGGCGATAGCGTGTGGTGCTTGGGATCGGTCGCCCGCGGATCGCCGTCCGTGGCCGGAAACACACGCGACGGCTGCCATGGCGGCTGCGTCGTGTTCACGGAATACCCGTCGGGCGTAACGTCGCCATCGAAAAACATCGGCGCACCGGTCAACACCGATGGCGGCGAATCCGGACGGGTCGTCAACCAGCCGCGCGCATCGATCTGTGCCCACAAGTTGGCGGGTGCGTTGTGATCTTCCGGCGTGCAGGCGCAAATCAGCCAGAAGTGGTTGAGATAGGAGCCACCGAACGCGCCCATGAAGAAATTGTCGGCAAGGACATACTCCTTGGCCAACGCCCACAGCGGCAAAGACGATCCGTCGTAATAGCCCACGGCAAGCGCGCCCGCGTTCGTGGCCGCCACGAAGCGGTCATTACGGCCGCCGTTGATCTGTTCCTGATTCTGGTAGAACTTGTGAATTACGTCACGCGTGGCCACCGAGAGTGGCAGGTTGATCGGCGGCGCGTCGATGCGAAACGGCCGATTCGGCAAGTCCTTGGGAAACGCAGGATCCAGATCCCGGCCCTTCCATACAGGCGGCAGATAGGGCAGCACGCTGCCGTCGCGATCGACCTGGATGTAGGTCGCAGGCGAAGCATTGGCAATGCCATTGGCGCCAGGAAAGAGTCCGTACAGATTATCGAAGCTGCGGTTCTCGGCGTAGATGACGACGATGTGGTCGATGCGTGCCACGCTCGCGGGAAGCTTCGCCTTGTCGTAGGTCGCACAACTTCCAAGCGCAGCGGCGAGCAGGGCCACGATCAAAGTACGAGTGCTGATGCGGAAAACGGTGGACATTCTCGGGATCCTCATTGGTGTCGCGGAGGCGCAGGCGATCAGTTCAACTTGACCACTACGCGCACCGTTCCCGAGCGCTCGTGGCGAGCAACGAGGTTCACCGTGTCGCCGGCCTTGCCTTTGACGATCCATTCGAGCTTGACGCGATCGTCTGTCACGTTGGTTTCCGGCCAGAATGAGACGCCGGTGTGCTTGTATGCCTTGCCTTCGAGTTGCCCGGCATCGACCCGGCGCTTCCCCTGGACCAGCACCGCGCCGTCGGACAGCGCAATCTCGGCCAACAAGCCACGCACGGCCTTGCGCTCCAGTGCTCGCTTGGACACGTAGGACGGCAGCCAGCCGGTATTCTGAACGACAAGTGTTACCTGGAAGTTACCGCCCCCGACGGCAACGGCACCCGCATGGACGAGTTCGAGTTTCGGCGAGATCAGCGCCTGCCAGATCAGCCATTTCGGAAAGCGCGCCAACTCGCGCTCCAGGAATTTCGGCGGCGGATTGCCAAAGGCATGAAAGCGGTTCCATCCACCGATCTCGACCTTGCCCAGTTGCGGATGGTCAAAGGGCTTCCACGCAATATGTGCGAGGCCATCAAGCACTTTGTCGCTCCAGCGGATGAGCTTCAGATCGTCCTCCGGCGGGTGATCCCGGAACCAGTCGATGTACTTGTAGTTCTCTATGCCGGCTTCGCGCATCGGCGACC
>JBDTPJ010000132.1:0-6733 GCA_039932755.1 Betaproteobacteria bacterium | reverse complement strand
ACCACGACGAATTGCCGGCTTCGGCGGCGCCGGCGGTGCCGGAGGCGCAGGCGCCACGATGACATGCTCCACCACCGGCGGCGCCGTGGTCGTTGCCGTAATGGTGGGTGCCGTGGTCACGGCAACCGGAACGTCAGGCGGCGGAACGAAGGTTTCCTGGGGCTGCTGCTTTGGCTGCTCCACCACTTTTTTTGGCGGAGGCGGAGGCGGCGGCGGCGGCAGTTTCAGCTCTTCGATGATTGTGGCGGAAAGCGGCTTCTTGACCACTTCAACGATTGCCCGGCCGAGCCCTGTCAGGAGTGCGTAGATGAGCACAACGTGAAACAGAACCACGAACGCGATTCCGATCGCATGCTTGGTCGGGTCTCGTTGCTGCCGTGCGTAGTCCATAACCATTCGATGTTGACTCCCGTTGCCCGCGCAGTATCGCTACGACTACTCGTTGATGAACTGCTCGCTGCCGACAATGCCGATCTTGGTGAGCCCGAGCCGCTGCGATGAGACCATTACCGCGGCGACGATCTCGTACTTCGCATTCTTGTCCGGACGCAGATGCACTTCGGGCTGGACGGGCTGCGCGGCGGCGCTCTTGATCTTGTCTTCGAGCGTGGCGCGGTCGGGCACGACCTCCCCATTCCACCAGATCCTGCCGACGTCATCGATGTCCACTTTCAGCACTTCGGGCGGCGACAGCGGCGGCGGCGGATTTCCCTGCGGCATGTTGAGATTGACGGCGTGCAACTGGATCGGGATGGTGATGATCAGCATGACCAACAACACCAGCATGACGTCGATCAGCGGCGTCGTATTGATGTCCATCATGACTTCCGGATCGGAAGAGCCGCTGGAGCCCACGTTCATGCTCATTCGCGATACCTCATCTTGTATTGGCCCCGCAGGCGCTCAGCCACCACGAGCCGGCGGCTCGGTGATGAATCCTACCTTGGCGATACCGGCGCGCTGGACCGCATAGATGACCTTGCCCACGCCTTCATAACGTGCGCCGCCATCACCGCGGATCTGGACTTCCGGCTGCGGCAACAAGACCGCGACCTTCTTCAATCGCTCGATCAGGCTTGCCGTACTCTTGATCTGCAAATCGTTCCAGTAGATACGGCCCGTCGCATCCACCGAAATCACGATATTTTCCGGCTTGGTCTCGCGGACTTCGTTGCGTTCTTTCGGCAGCTGGACCGGGATCGACGTGGTCACGACCGGGATCGTGATCAGGAAGATGATCAGCAGCACCAGCATCACATCGACCAGCGGCGTGGTGTTGATGGTGGAGATGGTTTCGTCCTCGCCGTCGGAAGGCGGCCCGACGTTCATCGACATGGATCAGGCCCGGGTGGCGTGCTTCGGCTGCGCGAGCAGCACGGCGTGCAGGTCGGCACCGAAACCGCGCACATTGTCCATCGCGGACTTGTTGCGGCGGACGAGCCAGTTGTAACCCAGCACGGCGGGAACCGCCACCGCAAGACCGAAGGCCGTCATGATCAGCGCTTCGCCCACGGGTCCGGCGACTTTGTCGATCGACGCCTGGCCCGCAATACCGATGGCGGTCAACGCGTGGTAGATGCCCCACACGGTTCCGAACAGGCCGACGAACGGCGCGGTGGAACCCACGGTTGCGAGAAACGCCAGGCCATCCTGCATCCGGCTTTGCACGTTTTCCGTGGCGCGCTGGATCGACATCGTGATCCATTCGTTCATATCGACATTGCCCAGGAGTCCGACGTGCTTGGCTGTCGCCTCGACACCGGTCTCGGCGATAAAGCGGAACGGACTGCCCGCCTTCAGGTTCTCGGCGCCGGCCTTGACGGACGGTGCGGACCAGAAGGATTTCTCCGCCGCCTTTGCGGCGCTGTTCATCTTCGCCTGCTCGTAGACTTTGGTAATGATGATGTACCAGCTACCTACCGACATGATGACGAGAATCGCCAATGTGATTCGGGCGACCAGGTCACCACCCTTCCAAAGCGCTTCGAGGCCATACGGGTTGTCGATGACTTCCGTCGCTTTCGCGGCCGCGGCGGGAGCCGCGGGTGCTGCTGGGGCCGCGACAGGTGCGGCAGGTTGCGCCTGCGCCATAGCATCGTGCGATACGACCGTCAGGACCGCTGCAATGGACAGGGACAGGACCGCAGCCAGAGCGGCGAATCGGGTCAGCTTCAACATGGTGCCTCCAGACAATAGTCGATTCAATCAGAATACCGGGTTTCGGAGCGACAGGGGCGGACTAAGCAAACCCGCAGGCGAATCCATCCGCGGGCGTTCCATTGAGATTCGAGGATACGTTGCGTCCGACTTTCCGGATTCGTAAAGATGTCCCCATTGCACACTGGCGCTGCCCTTTTTTCGACCGGCGTCGCGCTTCCGGGACAGTCGATGGGTCATATACGCCTAAACACATTGGCCCCGCGGTCGGGCGGGGCCAAGTCTCGTCGGAAATCGGCAGGACTTTACACGAACCGGCCGAAAAGTCCACACCGGGAACTTTCCACGGCCCGAGCGGTGAAAACCCCCACGCGGCGTCAACTCGCCCTACTTCTGGCCGTGCGAATTGTGGTGAAATTGCTGCGCGCATGCGTAGCTATTTGACCAGCGGAAAGTGTTCGGCGATGGCGTAGTTCTGAACCGCACGAATTTGCGCTTCGAGCTGCAGGTAGCGCGCCGCCTTCGAGGCCGGTATCGGACTAATCATCCTGTTGATCTGTATCAGCTTGTTCTGGATCTTTCGCCGCGCCTTGATTTCCCCTTCATCGGTCGCGATCAGCTCTTTCGCCAGCTGTTTGGCGTAGAGGTCGGACACCGGCTTGTCGAGACCGATCAGCCCTTCCAGCGCGACGCTGCGCCTGCGGTTGTACATATCCAGGTCGCGCTGGTAGGCGTCGTAAATCGGCCAGAATTTCTTGGCTTCCGCGTCCGTCAGGTTGAGCTGCGACTTGACATAGGCCTTCTTGTCGGCCTGAACGGCCTTGTACATAGCCTGGAGTTCGGCAGAGCGAACGGGTGCATTGGCAACGGCGGTGGAAACTGAAGCGGCGGGAGCGACGGCAGGCGCGGCAGGGGCCTTGTCGGCGGCGAGGGCAGGCGTTGCCCCGGCAAAAAGCGCGGCGAGAATTGCGGCGGCAACACTTCTCTTCATCGTTGTCCCCAAGGATTTATTGCGACAATGGATTGACCATACCAAGGATGCGTGGGACCGATGCTCCAGGCCCCATGCATCGTCCCCGCAACACGCCAGCGAGGACGCTTTGGAAGGCCCTAACGTGGCGAATTTTGCAGATGTTACCCTGATTCAGAAATGTGCGCTGCGCGGTGCAGGCCGCCGGGAAAGTGCGCCGTTCGCCCTGATGCTATCCTCTCGCTCGGCCCGAAGTCCCTCCCCCGGCTCGGCTCGTGAAAGGCTTTGATGACCGACATGCAAGACTCCCCCATCGACGCGCGTGCGCTGGCCGCGACCGGCATCGAAGCCTTGCGCAGAGGCAACGCGCACGAGGCGCGCGAATCCTTCGAGCGGATCGCAAGCCAGGGTCAAGCCGATGCTGGAATTTTCCTGGCCCTCGCTCAGGCCTGCACACGGCTCAAGGATCACGTCGCCGCACGCGCGGCGCTGGAAAACGTGCTGGCGCTGGAACCCCGCAACGTGCTCGCTATGATCATGAAGGCCGACTACCTGGAAACCCTCGGCGATTCCCGCTCCGCGTCGTTCTTCTACCAGACCGCGATCCAGGTTGCGCCGCCGCTGGACCAGCTGCCTACCGAACTGCGCAACGAACTGGGCCGCGCGCAGGCGAAGTGCCAGCAGTATGCAGCGCAGTTCGAATCGTTCCTCAAGGAAAAGCTGGTCCCCAAAGGAATGCTTGAACGGGGGGCCGCCGACAGGTTTCGGCAGTCGTTCGACATCATGCTGGGAAAGAAGTCGATCTTTTTCCAGCAACCGCGGATCTATTTCTTCCCCGGGCTGCCGCAAATCCAGTTCTACGATAGAAACCAATTCCCGTGGTTCGACAGGATCGAGGCGGCAACGGCGGACATCCGCGCCGAAATGCTCGAAGTGTTGAAAGATAACAACGCATTCAAGCCGTACGTCGAGAACGATCCGAAGCGGCCGCGCGGAGACAATACCGGGCTCCAGGAAAATCCGGATTGGAGCGCGTTTTACCTGTTGCGGGACGGCGAGATCGTGCCCGAGAACGCAGCGCGTTGTCCCAAGACAATCGAGGCGCTTTCGGACTTTCCCCTGGTCCACGTGCCGAATCGCTCGCCGTCCGTGCTTTTCTCACTGTTGCGGCCGGGCGCCCGGATTCCTCCGCACACGGGCATTGTCAATACGCGGCTCATCTGTCATCTGCCGCTGCTGGTTCCGCCTGGCTGCGCTCTGCGTGTCGGCAACGACACGCGGGTTCCGGTCGAAGGCAAGGCCTGGTTGTTCGACGACACGATGGAACACGAAGCGTGGAACTTGAGCGACCGCCCTCGCGTCATCCTGTTGTTTGAAATGTGGCGTCCTGAACTCACCGACAAGGAGCGGGAGCTCATACGCGCGATGTTCGGCGCGATCGACATGCATACGGGCAGGAAGCCTGAATGGGAAATCTAGACGCTGCTGTGGTGTAATCCGGACCTGAGGCGAACGCGCGCATGTCGATGCTTGCGACCGCCTCGACCAACGACTGCGAGTTCTCCGATGCGATACCCCGCCGCCCTTTTCGTTGCCTCCCTGCTCGTCGCCGGTCCCGCGCACGCAGACCCCGCACTGGACGCATTGACCGAAGTGGCCAAGTGCGCCGACCTTGCGGACTCAGCCGAGCGCCTGAAATGCTACGACCGCATAGCACCCATGGCCAAGAGCGCGCTCGTCCCGGCGGCCAAGGCAGCCACCGAAAAGAAGGGGTTTATGGAATGGTTCGGATTTGCGAAGCCGGCAACCCAACCACAGACGGTCGACGAATACGGCAAACCGGCCCCGCCGCCGGGGCCCGAGGAAATCAAGGGGATCACTGCCAACGTGCTGCAGTTCGCGAGGACGCCGCGTGGCGACGCGATCTTCATCCTCGAAAACGGCCAAGTCTGGCGACAACTGGCCGGCGACTCCACGGCCGTGCGCGACCCTGATTCGGGCAAGCCGATGAAGGTCACAATCGAGAACGGCTTTCTCGGCAGTTACAACCTCACGATGGAGTGGCAGAAAGGACTCGTCAAGGTCAACCGCCTGCAGTAGTGGTGCGCGGCGCCACGACGCAGGAATTTTGTCAGGATCAACGCGCCGGCCCGGACTGCATCGCGACGATGCAGTTCGCGGTCCACTGGCGGAACATCGCATCGAACCAGAACTGATTCGATGTCTGTGTCGTCCGGTTGATCTGCCGGATCTGTGTAGCGGTGCCGCGGTCGACGACGACGCCCAGCAACGCGCCGTTGACGCTGTCACGGGCTTCAAGTCGGAGCGTGGCCGTCCCGGCATCCCGGGTAAACAACGCCTGCGGCCGGGAGAACGTCACATCGGGTTCGTAGACATCGAGGTCCGTGACGCTTGGCGCGACGCGAAGCACGCCCGGTCCGGGCGCCGTCACGATCGCGTAGCCTTTGGAGATGAACTCGTCGGCGACCGTCTTGGCCATGCTGGCAGTCGCAGCTTGCAGGACGTCCTGGGCGTCGCTCTCCGAAATCCAGCGCGACGGGCCCCGCGTCGCATTCAGGTCCTTCAGCCAATTCCTGCGAAAGGACACCTGGACCGGTTCGATCAGGACCTTGCGATAGCCGACGAAATCGACACTGGGCCGCAGATAGACCTCGTCCAGCGTCCGGGATTGTACGGACGCGAGGCCCTCCTGGGTCGCGGCGCGGTAGCTATCCGATACTGCCGCAAAGACGACGGTGGACATGGCCGCGATGGATACACCGCAAAGCATCGCCATCGCAATGACCAGCAGCTTGTGACGGTTCATGGTCGCTCCCTCCGAATCAGGCAAAGGTCAGTTCACCAACACCGATGCTACACTTTTCATTCCCGCGCGCCCAGCGCCGCCCGTACTTTGCGGCGCCGCACGGCGCAAGGGACATGGCCCAAAGGAGCATGCCGCTCAACGTAAGACCGGACCCGGATTGGAACGTTCGATGGAGAATTCGCACGCACACGCGCAGGAGATTGCCGCGCTCAAGCTGGAGGTGGAGCGCGTCGCGCAATTGGGGCGTGATCAGGAAGTCAGCGCGCTACTTGGAAGAATTCTGGACCTGGACCCCAATCACGTTCCAACTCTGGCGGTGGTCGCTCACCGCGCCTTTCGCCAGGGCGATATGGAAACGGCGCATTCCGCGTTTCAGCGCATGGTCGATATCGACGGGTCGGACCCCAAGGAATGGATCAACCTGGCGCTGGTTTGCCGCAACCAGAAGGACGAGCCTGGGGAGCAGCGCGCCCTAAAGCGCGCATTGAGTCTCGATCCCAGAGATCTCCTCGGTCTCATCCTGCGCGCCGACCTGCTCGAGCGCCAGGGCAAGACACACGAAGCCGCCGCCGCGCATCGCGCCGTGGCGACCGTCGCCCCGCCAATGGAACGGCTTCATCCGGACCTCAAGCCGGCAGTCCAGCGCGCGCTGGCGTTCGGCGACAAATACAACCGGGAGTTCGCTGTGTTCCTCGACCAGTTCCTGGAGCAGGAGTACAAGGACCATGCCGGAGAGAACCTGAAGCGGTTTCGCGATTCCGTCGACATCATGCTCGGCC
>JBDTPJ010000131.1:0-7054 GCA_039932755.1 Betaproteobacteria bacterium | reverse complement strand
CAGGCGCGTAGCTCAGCTGGTTAGAGCACCATCTTGACATGGTGGGGGTCGTTGGTTCGAGTCCAATCGCGCCTACCAATTGCCCGACTGTTCGCAAGTACGAGTACCCAACGGAAACCGCAGGATCAGACACCATGGTTATGACACCGCTGACGTGCAGGGAGACTCGGTAACCACCCCAGCGAGCGCGCACGCCTGTCGTTTTCCTCAGCTAAGAACTCAGTTGAGTACTCAGTTGAGTAGCCTGACCCAGTGAAAAGTGCGGCTCGTCCGCACTTTTTTGTTTTTGGAGTCCGCAAAATGCCATCGATCAGACTTCCCGACGGCTCGGTCCGTCAATTCGACGCCCCCATTTCAGTGGGGGCCGTCGCTGCATCCATCGGCCCCGGCCTGGCCAAGGCGGCCCTCGCCGGCAAGGTCGACGGCAAGGTCGTCGACACGTCCTTCGTGATCGACCGCGACGTTGCACTCGCGATCGTCACGGACAAGGACCCCGAAGGCCTGGATGTCATCCGCCATTCGACGGCGCATCTGCTTGCCTATGCGGTCAAGGACCTCTTTCCCGAGGCACAAGTGACAATCGGCCCCGTAATCGAGGACGGCTTCTACTACGATTTTGCGTACAAGCGACCTTTCACGCCGGAGGATCTGGCCGCCATCGAAGCACGCATGGCGGAGCTCGCGAAAAAGGACGAGCCGGTGGTTCGCTCCGAGATGCCGCGCGACGATGCGGTCAAGTATTTCCAGGGAATCGGCGAGCACTACAAGGCGGAGATCATTGCCTCGATTCCATCGAACGAGCCCATTTCATTGTACGCCGAAGGTGCCTTCACGGACCTCTGCAGAGGACCACACGTGCCGTCGACGGGCAAGCTCAAGGTGTTCAAGCTGATGAAGCTCGCCGGTGCCTATTGGCGCGGCGATTCGCGCAACGAAATGCTACAGCGGATCTACGGCACGGCCTGGACGAAAAAAGAAGACCTGGAGGCGTACATCATGCGCATCGAGGAAGCGGAAAAACGCGACCACCGCAAGCTGGGCCGCGCGCTCGACTTGTTCCATCAGCAGGATGAGGCGCCGGGCATGGTGTTCTGGCACCCCAAGGGCTGGTCCCTCTGGCAACAAGTCGAGCAATACATGCGCCGCGTCTATCAGGACAACGGCTACCAGGAAGTGCGCGCGCCGCAGATTCTCGATCGCTCGCTGTGGGAACGCTCGGGCCACTGGGAAAATTTCAAGGACAACATGTTCACGACGGAGTCGGAGAAGCACGACTTCGCGGTCAAGCCGATGAACTGCCCGGGTCACGTGCTGATCTTCAATTCGAACATGCGCAGCTACCGCGACCTGCCGCTGCGTTACGGCGAGTTCGGCGCCTGCCATCGCAACGAGCCCTCCGGCGCGCTGCACGGCATCATGCGCGTGCGTGCCTTTACGCAGGACGACGGTCACATCTTCTGCTCGGAAGACCAGATCCAGGGCGAGTGTGTCGCATTCAACAAACTCGCGTTGAACGTCTACCGCGATTTCGGCTTCGAGAATGTCGCGATCAAGATTGCGCTGCGGCCCGAACAGCGGCTGGGTGACGACGCCACGTGGGAACGTGCTGAGAACGCGCTACGCAATGCGCTGCGCGAATGCGGCGCGGAATGGACGGAGTTGCCCGGCGAGGGCGCGTTCTACGGACCCAAGATCGAGTACCACCTGAAGGACTCGATCGGACGGTCATGGCAATGCGGAACGATGCAGGTCGACTTCCAGATGCCCGGACGCCTGGGTGCCGAATACGTCGCCGCGGATGACTCGCGCCAAGTGCCGGTCATGCTTCACCGCGCGATCGTCGGTTCGCTCGAACGCTTCATCGGGATGCTGATCGAGCACTACGCCGGCGCCCTGCCCCTGTGGCTTTCTCCGCAGCAGGCGGTGGTGCTCAACATCACGGACCGCGCCGCCGCCTATGCGGAGCGGGTAGTCGGGGCGCTGAAGGCGGCCGGTTTCCGGGCCACGGCCGATTTGCGTAATGAGAAAATAACCTATAAAATTCGGGAACATAGCTTGCAAAAGCTGCCTTATCAGCTGATCGTCGGCGATAAGGAGACGCAAGCCGAAACGGTGGCCGTGCGTACCCGCGGTGGTGAGGATCTGGGGGCGTTTTCTCTTGATTCCTTGCTCGAGCGCCTCCGAAATGAGGTCGCGGCGCGTCGATAAGGCCCTGATTTTCCATATTTATTTGGTTAAATCGGGCCGACGCGCTCCCCGGGGCATGGCCGTTTTTTGTTGTCATTGGAGAATCCACAATAGCCCTCGATAAGCAGCAGCGGATCAACGCGGACATCACCTCTCCCGAAATTCGCTTGGTTGGTGAAGAAGGTGAGCAGCTCGGAATAGTTTCCCTGGCCGATGCACGGGCAAGGGCCGAAACGGCGGAACTCGACCTGGTCGAGATCGCCCCGACGGCCAAGCCCCCGGTTTGCCGGATCATGGATTACGGCAAGTTCAAGTACCGGGAAGCGAAGAAACTGCACGAAGCCAAGCTCAAGCTCAAGCAGATCCAGGTCAAGGAAGTCAAATTCCGGCCCGGCACTGACGAAGGCGATTACCAAATCAAGCTACGGAACCTGATCCGGTTCCTGGGTGAAGGCGACAAGGCCAAGATCACGCTTCGGTATCGCGGGCGCGAAATGGCGCACCAGGAATTTGGTGTGCGTCTATTGGAACGCATTCGGAACGATCTCGAGCCACATAGCGTGGTGGAGTCGTGGCCGAGGCTGGAGGGCCGGCAAATGGTGATGCTGCTGGCCCCGAAGAAGACCGTGATCGTAGCTAAGCATCCACAACCCAAGCCAGACGCTGGTGCGGCCAAGCCCGCCAAAGTCTCCCCGCCCCAACCGGCGGAGAGCACCACTGAAGGCAGCAAATAGAAAGCAAGCGTGTCATGCCGAAAATGAAGACCAAGTCGGGCGCCAAGAAGCGCTTCCGCGTGCGCGGAAGTGGTTCAATCAAGCGCTCGCAGGCGTTCAAGCGCCATATCCTTACCAAGAAATCGACCAAAACCAAACGTCAGCTTCGTGGCAGCGCCGAAATCCATAGCACCAACCTGGATTCGGTCAAAGCCATGATGCCGTACGCATAAGGAGCCCACCATGCCCAGAGTCAAACGTGGTGTAACCGCTCGCGCGCGGCACAAGAAGGTCCTGGCGCAGGCCAAGGGTTTCCGCGGTCGCCGGAACAGCGTGTTCCGTATCGCCAAGGAAGCGGTGATGAAGGCCGGCCAGTACCAGTATCGGGACCGCCGGCAAAAGAAGCGCGACTTCCGCGCACTGTGGATTGCCCGCATCAACGCCGCTGCGCGTGAAGTCGGCATGACGTACAGTGTGTTCATGAACGGCCTCAAGAAAGCGTCGATCGATATCGACCGCAAGGTGCTGGCCGACCTCGCCGTCTACGATAAGGCGGCGTTTACGAAAATTGCGGAGCAGGCCAAAGCGTCCGTCGGACAAAAGTGAAAACCTACTTTTGTCCGGGCTGAACAGGTTCGAATCGCGGGCAAAGCCCGACGATCCGAACTCGAAGAACCAAGGAAGGGGCGCGATCGTCGCCCCTTTTCTTTTGAACGCGCGACAAATGATGAAGAAGCCGATCCCATGAACGACCTCGCAAGCATCCTATCGCTGGCCCGCGCGGAATTCGACGGTTGCGTCGATCCGGCGGCGCTGGAAAATGCCAAGGCGAAATACTTGGGCAAGGCCGGCGCACTCACGGAATTGCTCAAAGGGCTGGGGAAATTGTCGGCGGCCGAACGACCGGCAGCGGGCGCCGCGATCAACGAAGCAAAGCAGGCATTGGAAGGCGCCCTGGAGGCTCGTCGTAGCGCATTGGCCGAAGCCAGGCTCGCGCAGCAACTCGCCTCCGACACGCTGGATGTGTCCCTGCCCGGCCGCGGTCGTGGTCGCGGCGGTCTGCATCCGCTGACGCGCGCGCAGGAACGTGTCGAGCGTTTGTTCCGTTCGCTCGGCTTCGCTGTCGCCGACGGTCCCGAAATCGAGGACGACTTTCACAATTTCACCGCACTGAATACGCCGGAGAACCATCCCGCACGCTCCATGCAGGACACGTTTTATGTGGAAAGCGGCATGGTGCTGCGCACTCACACCTCGCCGATCCAGGTGCGCTACATGGAATCGCACAAACCGCCGATCAAGATCATCGCGCCCGGTCGCGTGTACCGCGTGGACAGCGACGCCACCCATTCGCCGATGTTCCACCAGGTCGAGGGACTGTGGATCGACCGCGACGTGACCTTCGCGGACTTAAAGGGCACACTCACCGAATTCCTGCGCAATTTCTTCGAGCGCGACGACATGCGCGTGCGCTTTCGGCCATCGTTCTTTCCGTTTACCGAGCCGTCGGCGGAGATCGACATGGCCTTTGGCGACGATGGCTGGCTCGAAATTGCCGGCGCAGGCCAGGTCCATCCCAATGTGCTGCGCGCGGTCGGCATCGATCCCGAGGAATTCCAGGGTTTTGCTTTCGGCATGGGGCCGGATCGACTGGCGATGCTGCGCTATGGCGTCAACGACCTGCGGCTGTTCTATGAAAACGACCTGCGCTTCCTGCGCCAGTTCAACTGATACGCCGCGACCATGAAATTCTCCGAACTCTGGTTGCGCGATCTCTGCAATCCGCCAATTGCGAGCGACGCATTGTGCGACAAGCTGACAATGGCTGGCCTCGAAGTGGAGGACACCACGCCTGCCGCGCCGCCGTTCACGCACGTCGTCGTCAGTCTTATCACGGACGTCGCGCCCCATCCGGGTGCCGATCGGCTGCGGGTCTGCACAGTCGACGTCGGCGGGAGCGAGAAGCTGCAAATCGTGTGCGGCGCGCCCAACGCGGCAACTGGCATGTTGGCGCCTTGCGCATTGGAAGGTGCGACGTTGCCCGGCGGACTTGTGATCAAGCGCGCGACCATGCGCGGCGTCGAGTCGCGCGCCATGCTCTGCTCGGCCAAGGAATTGGGGATCGACGATGATGCCAGTGGCCTCTTGGTGCTGGACGTAGCGTTGCAGCCGGGAACGCCGCTGCGCGAAGCGCTGGCTCTCGACGACACCCTGATCACGCTCAAGCTCACACCGAACCGCGCCGACTGCCTGTCGCTCGCCGGCATTGCGCGGGAAGTGTCGGCAATCACCGGCGCACCGTTGCACCTGCCCCATGTTCAAACGACACCCGTTACGTTCAATGGATCGCGTCCGGTGCGCGTAATGGATGCGCAAGCGTGTCCGCGCTTTGTTGCACGGTTGATCGACGGCATCGACCCGACGCTACCCACGCCCGCTTGGATGAAGCAACGAATCGAGCGCAGCGGCATCCGTTCGATTTCGGCCGTCGTCGATATCACCAACTACGTGATGCTGGAATCGGGCCAGCCCCTGCATGCCTATGACGACCGGCAACTCGACGGCGACATCATTGTGCGCTTTGCGCGTGACGGCGAGACCCTGACGCTACTGAATGGGCAAGTACTGGCGCTGGAGCCCGGCCTGCTGCTCGTTGCCGACGAAAGAAAACCCCTGGGTTTGGCGGGAATCATGGGCGGCGAGCATTCCCGCATCGCTGACGACACCACGCGCGTCTATCTCGAGGGCGCGTTCTGGAATCCCGCCGTGGTCCAGGGCAAGATGCGGCGCTTAGGGCTAGCCAGTGATGCGGGTTATCGCTTCGAACGCGGCGTGGACTTTGGCGGTTGCGCGCGCGCAGTTGAGCGTGCGACGCAACTGGTCATTGAAATTTGCGGCGGCCGGGCCGGTCCATTGACCGACGCCGTCGCAACCAGCGACCTCCCGTCGCGCGCGCCGATACGCGTGCGCTCGGCGCGCATCGCCCGTATCCTGGGCGTGGCACTGCCCGCCGACGCAATCGCTGCCGCATTCACGCGACTCAGCTTTTCCTTTACCCGCGACGGCGACGACTTTGCGATCACGCCGCCCTCGTTCCGCTTCGACTTGGCCATCGAGGAGGATTTCATCGAGGAAGCCGCGCGTATGCACGGCTACGATGCCATTCCCGACCGCCCCGCGGCCCATGTTCAACACATGCTTCCGGCACCGGAGACCTATCGGTCCGCAAACGTGCTGAAGTGTTCCCTCGCGAATCTCGACTGGCAGGAAATCGTCACGTTCAGTTTTGTCGATTCCCACATGGAGTCGGTCATTTCGCCGGAAAGCCGGCCAGTGCGTGTGTTGAATCCCATCGCCAGCCAACGCGACGTCATGCGCACCTCGCTGCTGCCTGGATTGCTGGAGACGCTTCAGTCCAATCTCAATCGCAAGGAAGCCCGCGTCCGGATCTTCGAGTCGGGGCGCACCTTTCACCATGCGGTCGCCGGGTTTGCGCAGCCGCTGCAACTCGGTGGACTGGCTTATGGGGATTCGGAACCGGAACAGTGGGGGATGCCCGCGCGCGACGTCGACATCTTTGACGTCAAGGGCGATCTAGAGACATTGGTGGCGCCATGCCGCCTCAGCACCGCTGCAAGTGTTCATCCTGCGCTGCATCCCGGACGTTCCGCCACGGTGGCGATCAACGGTGTCGCCGCGGGATGGCTGGGCGAATTGCATCCGCGGCTGGTTCGGCATTTCGATTTGCCCAGGGCACCGATAGTTTTCGAGCTATCGATGGAGGCGCTGGCGGAGCTGCCTATGCCCGCGGGCAAGGCTGTGTCCCGCCTGCCCATCGTGCGCCGGGATCTGGCGCTCGTTGTCGACGAGACGGTCCCCGTGCAAAAGCTGCTCGATGCCCTGAACAGGGCCAAGCCGGCCCATGTGGATGCGCTGAGATTGTTCGATGTTTACCGGGGCGCCGGCCTGACAGAAGGTAAAAAAAGCCTTGCGATTCTGGTGCTTATGCAGGATACTTCCCGCACTTTGACGGACGCCGACATCGCGGCGACGGAGTTCCATTTGCTGTCCGTTGCGCGCGAGGAGTTCGGCGCTGAATTACGCACCTAGCTACGCACCTGAGCTCGCAACTGAGTCCGCACCTGATACCGCAC
>JBDTPJ010000130.1:0-7097 GCA_039932755.1 Betaproteobacteria bacterium | reverse complement strand
GACGCCGAGCTCGACGCCTATCTGGCCACGGTCGCCGCGCAGGCCGGCGGCGAATCGGAGTACATGATCTCCCATGTCCTGGTCTCCGTCCCGGAACAGGCAACCCCAGACCAGATCAACGCGCGCAGGAAGCGCGCGGAAGATGCCCTCGCGCAAATCAAGGCGGGCAAGGATTTTCGGGAGGTCGCGGCCACATTTTCGGACGCCCCCGATGGTGTCAAGGGAGGGGATCTTGGCTGGCGCACGCCGGCGCGCCTGCCGGTCGTTTTCGCGGAGGCGGTCAAGACCATGAAAAATGGCGACGTGTCGGCTGTCATGCGCAGCCCCGGAGGCTTTCACGTCATCAAGCTCGTCGACTCGCGCAATCGCAATGCGCCGACCGTGGTCGAGCAGACCAAAGTCAAGCACATCCTCATCCGGGTCAACGAAATCACGGCCGATGCCGAGGCCCGCGCGAAGATCGAGCGGATTCGCGACCGCATTGAAACGGGGGCCAAATTCGAGGATCAGGCGAAGCTTAATTCTGAGGACGCATCGGCGTCCAAAGGCGGGGACTTGGGCTGGGTCACGCCGAGCGACACGGTTCCCGAATTCGAGAAGTCCATGAACGCCCTCGCCATCGGCGAGCTCTCTGCGCCAGTGCGCACGACGTTCGGCTGGCACCTCATCGTGGTCGAGGGGCGCCGGTCGCAGGACGTCACGCTGGACCGCAAACGCGAAGTTGCGCGCACGGCGATCAGGCAGCGCAAGTCGGAGGAAGAGTTCTCCGAATTCGTGCGGCAGACGCGCGACCGGGCCTACGTCGAATACAAGACCGACGACAAGTAGCACTGCAACGTCACTGCCGCGGGACCAAAGGGTTCGCCTCCAGTGAATCTCCTCCGCAAGCGTTCGGCAGGAAGGGCAACGCCTGTCGTCATCGCGGCCATCGCTTTGGCTGTCGCAGTGAGCGGTGCGGGCTTGTACGCGGTCTTGCGCCATGCGCATCAGCGCGTGGCCAAGGAAGTCGCCGCGGAAGCCGCAATGAAGGCCGCGACGGCCCTTGTCGTCGCCCCCGTTGCCACCCCAGCGCCAGGCATTCCGACGACGATCGGTTTCATCGATCAGCCTGTGGCCGACGCAGTGATCGGGACGCGGATCGCGATCACCGGCTGGGCGCTGGATCCGGCGGGTATGCGCGGCGTGGATGTCATCGTCGCCGGCCGGCCCTACCCGGCGAAATTCGGAATCGCGCGGCCGGACGTAGCGAAGGAGATGCCGGGATTCCCCGACTCGGCCGCCGCGGGGTTCGCGTTCGAAGGCGACTTTGCGGACTTGTCGCCGCAGCGACATGAAGTGTTGGTGGTCGCGACCAATCGCGCAGGTGTCGCGACGGTTTTGGCGCGAAAGAGCCTGGTGCCTCCGGCGGCGATGAACATGTGGAGCGCAATCCTCGACGCTCATCCTGTGCTTGCGAAGAAACACTTCAATTTCCTGATGATGACGTCCGGCGCCGCGATGGGCGGCGCGGCCGAGACCGACACGGCCTACGCATCCTACATCTCGCGCACACAACGGGTGGGAATTGCGGTACCGCTGCTCTATATGCGCACAACCAGGGGCGCCGCCGGCGACTGGGTGTTCGACCCCGACTTCGATCTGAAACGGAAGTGCGGTGCGCGAGTGGTCGCGGAGGACAATCTGAACGGCCTCATCGGTTTCGCGATCGGACACAAGGTGCCGGTGCAATTCATTCTCAACGGCGGCATCTGGGGCGACGCCAGCTGCAACGATCCGGCGTGGGACTTGAACGATCATCTGGAGGACGATGACTACAACGTGCAGTGGAGCCAGGACGACCAGACCTTTCCGGACGATTACCTGAAGGGCCTTGCCGGTTCAACGGATTCGCCGGAACTTGCGCGCACGCTCACTTACAACATCTATGCGACGAAAGTGCGCGCCTACAAGAAGCGCAACCTGCAGGCCGCTGCAAGGATCATCGGCGGATTCGCGCGCAAGCATCCCGAACTGTTTATCGGGGTGGTCCTGGACGCCGACACGTACATGAACCCCTTCTTTTTCTCCCGGGAGTTTTTCGATTTCAATCCGGGCATGATTCGGCAATTCCGGGAATGGCTTCAGGGCACTGGCCCTTATGCGGGCAAGCCGCCGCCGGGCGTGCCCGACCTGTCTTCCTATCGCCGAAGGCAACAACTGTCACTCGAGGAAGTGCGAAAGCTCGCACGCACGAACTGGACGTCGTGGGACGACGTAGAGCCGCCACGCAAGTTTCCTGGCGCGCCGTATCGACCGCTGGTTCCCGGACAACTGCTCATCTGGAATGACCCCTGGTACGCGGAGTGGCAGGTATTCCGGCAGCACATCGTCGGCCTGCACTACGACGAGTTGTCGAAGTGGGTCCACGAAACCGGCATCCCGAAGGACCGCATATTCTCGGCGCAAGGAATTATCTCTCCGGACCCGGGCAACGATCCGATCGCGATAAACATCACGAGCAAGGGCAAGAACTTCGATACCTCGGGTGTCTCCTTCGAGGGTTCGATCCCGCGTTACGGCCATCTCGGCGCGGTGATCTACGGCGACACGGCGGAGAACAAGACGCCGATGGAGGGCCGGCACAACCTGTTCTCGCAATTTGCGCGCATGGACCCGCAGTGGGGCGTGGTCGAGTTCAACAACACCAACTTGAAGCTGCCCAAGATCAATCCGAACTACGACCAGGGCTATCGTTCGTTCCGCGATCTCTTCAACTACGATGCGCGGATGGTGTCGCCGATGGCGTGGAACGGCTCCAACGGGCTCTTTGCGGACCAGCCGGATTACGTGGCCTATACGTCATGGCGCAATACACCGGCCGAGGAAGCGATGAAGGATTTCATGGTCTCCCATGCCGACCTGCCTCGCGGCGCGCGGTTGTGGACGTTCGGCAGCGCGCGGCATGCGGCCAATGACGATTGGTCCATCGAGCACGGCACGCTGACAAGCGGCAAAGGCTTCGTCGATCTTCGTTTCGACGGCGCGGTGGCCACGCTGATATCTCCGGCCGATCAGGTGCTGCGCGCCGCCTCGCTCCAGTCGCTGTATCTCGGGTTGCGCGACGCCGATGCACTCGAGTCCGTGCAGATATTCGTCCGACTCGAGCCCACGTCGCCCTGGCGGGAAATCGTGACGGAGACCAGGGCGTCGTCGCTCGCGCGCACTGCGCCGGGATTGGCGATTCCGCTCGCATGGCCCGCCGCATGGCGCATGCGGGGCGAAATTGCCGAGTCCTTCAAGGTGGTGCTGCGATTTCGCGCCGGCACCAACCACGCGCGCATCGAGCGCATAGCGCTGTATCCCCGCGCGGATTCCGAACCGGTCACGCGAGCCTTCCTGCAATGACGAGCGCGCGGCCGCCGCTCGCGCATCTCGATGCACTGACCGGCGTCCGCGCCCTCGCCGCCCTCTGGGTTTTCTTCTATCACATGTGGCTCGCCAGCGGCGCCAAGCCGGTGCTGGTTGCGCTCGGCCTTCTGCAAGTCGACCTCACGCCCTGGTTCGCCTTTGGCTGGCTTGGGCTGGACATCTTCTTCATCCTGTCAGGTTTCCTGCTGACGCGACAGGAATGGCTGCGACTCGGCAGGAAGGAGACGCGTGAGGAAATTGTGAGCCTTCCGCAATTCCGGACGTTCTACGCGACGTTCCTGCGCAAGCGTATCCTGCGCGTGTATCCCGCCTACTACGGGTGCCTTACGTTGCTTCTGGTGTTGGCGGCGACGCATCTGTACTTGCGCCTACCCGGACGGCTGGAGCTCCTGCTTCACCTGGGCATGATGCACAACGTCATCGAAGCGTATATCGCGACGATGAATGGCGCATTCTGGACGCTTCCCTTCGAGTGGCAGTTCTATCTCATCTTCCCGCTACTCTTTGTCCTGCTGGCGCGCGCAGGACCGTGGACGCTGGCGCTGGTCACCCTGTGCGCGGTCTATGCCGCGAAAGCGCACGTCATCGTGAACTTCGATGGCTTCATGCAAACGCAGCTGCCCATCCGCCTCGATGCCTTCGCGTTCGGAATGTGCGCCGGCCGCTTTGCCGCGCGCACGCCGCTCAATGCCCGACATGCGCAGGTTGCGTTCTACGCGGGGTTGCTGGTGCTGTTTGCCACGCCGCTCGTCTTCGCCGACCTGCCGACGGGCAATCACTATTACACCGTCAAGGGATTCATCCGCCCAGCGTGGATTCAGCTCGGCGTAATCCTGATGCTGCTCGGGATGACCGGAGGGCAACATCCGGGCGTGGCGATCTTCGGCAACCGGGTGGCCGTGGGCCTGGGGCTCATCAGCTACAGCATCTACCTGCTGCACATCCCGGCCATTGAGATGTTCATCCTTCATCGGGACGCATTGGGTCCGCTGGCGACGCTGCCCTATGGCCTGCCCTTGCTGATGGGCTGCGTGCTACCGCTGGTGCTCATCGCCAGCACGCTCTCCTACAAGTTGATCGAACAGCCGTTCCTGCGACGCCGCGCGCGCAGTCATCACGGGTGGTTCGGAAACAGCGGCGGCTTGCTCGACCGCGTCGATCCTCTGCTGGTGCTGCTGGCGTGGGCGATTCTGCTGATGGTGGCGCTGGAATTGCTGCGCTGAGAGACAGGAACTGCGGTCTTGAACGTCGGTCGGTGCTATTCCGTATAGTAGACGTACGGCGTCATCGCGACGCGACCCTCGTCCATTTGCCGTTCCAGGCCAAGTGCGGCAGGCGTCTTGTCCCACCACAGGGCACGGCCCTCACGCTGCTTGAAAGGAAGGTCAGGCTTGCGCTCGATCAGTTCACGCATGAATTGCGTGTGATCGGAAACGTAGTGACGGGACGGGAGCATCGGCATGGTGCGCTCGGTTTCGCGGGACGGTTCGGATGGACGTTCAGGGAACGATTTTAGCACCCGGCACGTGGCGGCCGGCCACCAGCGGAAATTCGAAGAGCCGGCATTCGATCGCGCCATTGAAGAGCGGCGTCTTCCTGGCGACCTTGAGATGGATCAGCTTCGGCAGGCGCAGGTCCCCGGTGAAGAAAAAAGCCGTCCAACCGGCGAAGTGCTTCTTCATCGCATCGCCGAGCAACGGATAGAACGCCGCCATTTTTTCCAGATCGGCGAGTCGCACACCATACGGGGGATTGGCGAGTAGAACGCCTTGGGGCGCGGGTGCTGGACGGTCCAACAGGTCCGCGCCCTCGACGGCAACGAAGTCCCCGACCTGCGCGCCGTTCAGGTTGCTCATGGTCTTGCCGACCGCGCCCGGTGAGAGGTCGCTCGCGAAAATGGACGGTACTGCCGGCGCGGCACGGATACGGTCGCGCGCCGACTGCTTGGTGCGCTGCCAAGCTGGTCCGTCGAACCACACGTGTTTTTGGAAGCCAAACGTGCGCGACAGTCCCGGCGCGCGATCCGCCGCCAACAGCGCGGCCTCCGCGACGATCGTGCCGCTGCCGCACATGGGGTCGAGAAACGGCACCCCTGGGGTCCAACCGGTCAGCGCCAGCAGACCGGCCGCCAGGTTTTCACGCAGTGGTGCTTCCTCGGCATCGCGCCGGTATCCGCGCTTGAACAGCGGCTCGCCGGACGTGTCGAGATAGATCGTCGCGTCGCGATCGGTCAGGTACGCATGCACGCGCACGTCCGGCGCGCGCTTGTCTATGGATGGGCGCACATTCAGGTCGGCGCGCAGCCGATCGCACACGGCGTCCTTGACGCGCAGCGTCGCAAATTCGAGGCTTTGCAGTGGCGAACGGGTTGCGGCGACATCGACGCGCAGCGTGCGGGTGGGCAGGAAAAAGCGCTTCCAGTCGACCGTATGGACGAGCTCATACAGATCCAGCTCGTTGCGATAGCTGCCGGCGGCAACTTGCCAAAGCACGCGGCTCGCGATCCGCGACTCGAGATTGACGCAGTAGACAAGCGCGAGTTCGCCCTCGAAGGCAACGCCGCCATCCGTGGGCTTGATGGCCACGCCGCCAAGACCGGCCAATTCCGCCGCCAGCACGCCTTCCAGGCCGCGCGGACACGGCGCAAAGAAGCGCTCGAGTCGGGTCCCGGTCAAAACGGCTTGGCTACGACTAGGTAGATGATCAGCGCGAGGACCGGCGCGGCGGGGATTTCGTTGATCCAGCGATAGAACTTGTCGCCATGGGCATTGCGGTCCGCCGCGAAATCGCGCATAAGCTTGCCCAGCCAGACGTGATGCGCGACCAGCAGCATGACGAGCGCCAGCTTGGGCAAAAGCCAGCCGCCCGAGATTCCATAGCCCAGCCAGAGCCACGTGCCGAATACGATCGTCAGCACGGCGCTCGGCGTCATGATGCCCCAGTAGAGCTTGCGCTCCATCACCTTGAAGCGCGCGATGCCGATCGCGTCGGTGGCCAGACAGTGATAGACGAACAGGCGCGGCAGGTAGAAAAGCCCGGCAAACCACGCGACCATGAAGAAGATGTGCAAGGACTTGACGATCAGCATGTTGGTCGGCGCATGCGGGCTATTTGAGGAGCCGTCGCCGCGTCAATGCGAGCGCGACGTAATAGGCAACCGCTGCATAGAACAAAAGCACTGCGACGTGCAGCACAATGTTTTCGGGGACCCGGGCCAGCATGAGCGGCCGCGCGATGTCGATCGCGTGCTTGAGGGGCAGGAAGCCGGCGATCGTAGCCAGCCATGCCGGCATTTGCTCCACCGGAAAATAGACACCGGAAAAAAGCAGCATCGGCGTGAGCACCAGCGTGAAGAAGTAGGTGAAGAAATCGTAGTTGGGCGCCAGCGCGTTCATGACCAGTCCGGCCGCGCCGAAGGTCAGACCGACCACGAAACCCAGCGGCAGGATCCACAGCGCGAGCCAGGTGTGCCCGTAGCCCAGGATCATGATCACGATCAGGATTGCCGTCGTGGACATCACCGCCTTGGTCGCCGCCCAAAGCCATTCCGCCAGCATCACGTCGTCGAGAGACACCGGCGCGTTGATGATGCCCTCCCAGGTGCGCTGCATATGCATTCGCGAAAATGCCGAGTACATGCCCTCGAAGCTTGCGGTGAACATGGCGCTCTGGCACACCATGCCGGTGCC
>JBDTPJ010000129.1:0-7220 GCA_039932755.1 Betaproteobacteria bacterium | reverse complement strand
GTCTTCACGGCCGAGTGGCACATTCGCTATCAGTTTCCGATCGGCGACGTCGGCACCCGCTTCTTCGCCGGCTTGCGCGAACGCAAGATCCTCGCGACGCGCTGCACGGCATCGAACGTGACCTACCTGCCGCCGCGTGCCTATTGCGAGCGCAGTTTCGAGACGTGCGATCAATGGGTCGAGGCCGGTCACGCCGGGACCATCGAGGCAGCGACTATCGTCACTGCGGCGTTCGAAAGCCTGCCCCCGCCACCGTATGCGATCGCCTACGTGCGCCTCGACAACGTCGATACCGCGCTCCTCAATTTCGTCCGCGGCGTCGACCTCGCGGACGTGCCCGCCGCCGCGGCGAAGCTGGTGCCCGGCAGCCGAGTGCGCGTGGAGTTCATCGCGGCACCGCAGGGGCGCATCACCGATTTCCATTACGTGCTGGCTTGACCGTTCGCGCGCGGCCAAGCACCAGGGGTCGGTGTCCTCACACTTTCGCGGCGGTGTTCATGCGCCGACGGCCGGCATGACCCGTTCGTGGCTGTTCGTCCCCGGTGACGACGAGCGCAAGATTGCGCGGGCGTGGACGAGCGGCGCCGACGCGCTGATCTTCGATTGGGAAGCTTCGGTCGCCGTGTCGCCCAAGGCGGACGCGCGGCGCGTCAGCGCGAATGCGCTGGCGGCGGCGCCGACCTCGCAGCGATCCTGCCGGATTCGCTTCAATGCGCTCGACGATCCGCACCACAAGGACGACCTTGCGGGCCTGCCGGTGGCGCGTATCGCCGGGATCGTGTTACCCAAGGCCTGTGGCACAGAGGCGCTGCGCGCCATCGACCCGAAACTCCGGCTGCGAACAGCGTGCAGGCGTCGCGCTCGGAACGCTGCGCGTGGTCGCGATCGTCACCGAAAACGCGCGCTCGGTACTCGCGCTCACTGAATTGCGCGAACCGCAGCCGCGGCTGGCCGCGCTGATGTGAGGCGGCGAAGTTCTTTCGGCGGACCCGGGCGTGCTCGCAAATCGCGACGGCGCCGGCCAATACCGCGAGGTGTTCCGGCTGGCACGCACGCTGACGTTGCTCGCGGCCTCAACAAGGCTATCGCGCAGCCTCGATCGAGGTCACGGTGAAGTTTCCGCCAACCTTGTTCGCAGTGAAGCGAACCTTGTCGCCTTCCTTGACCTTGTCGAGCATCGCGGGATCCTTGACGCGAAAAACCATCGTCATGGCGGGCATCTCGAGGTTGGTGATCGGGCCATGCTTGAGCGTTATCTTGCCCTGCTCCTTGTCGACCCTGCGCACTTCCCCATCGACACTCGGAGCGGCACTGGACTGCACTTCAGCGGACGCGGGTGGCGAGATCGTCTGAGCAGACGACGGAATGGCGATTCCGAGTAGAGCGCCGCCGATCAGAGCAACAATCCTATTCATGATGATCCCTTCAATTTGAAATGCCGGTTGCCATGCACGTGGAGAGCGTTGGGCTATCGAACCGAAATATCGCCGACCATTCCGGCCTCGAAGTGACCCGCCACCAGGCAGCCGAACTTGAAGTCGCCCGCCTTGGTGAACTGCCAGACGATCTCCTCCGACTTTCCTGGCGGGACATGGGCCATGTACGCGGCTTCGTGCTCCATATTCGGAAATTTGCGCATTAACTCGGCATGCGCGGACAACTCCTCCGGGCTGCCGATCACGATCTCGTGGAGGAGCTTTCCCTTGTTGCGGGCCACGATGCGCACGGTCTCCCCCTTCTTGATGCTCAGCTTGCCGGGCGTGTAGTGGAAGCCATCGTCCATGACGACGTTGATCGTGCGCGTCACCTTCTTCGGGTCGCCGGTCTGGCCGAATGCAGTGACTTCGAATGTCGGTTCCTTCCTGGCCGCGGGATCGCCATGCGTGTCTCCGTGCGCGTCGGCAACGGCGGTCGCGCACGCAATCAATGCGAAAGCCAGCACGCGAAGCGGCATTTCAGTGACCATGGTGATTGCTTCCCTTGATGACGTTGAGAACGGTCTCGTTGCTGCTGGAATCCGATTTGACGAGCTGTGGCGCACGTGAGGACGCCAAGGGCGGACCCGTCCACTCGTAGGCGGCCGTGTTCGCGGGCTGCTGGTACCAGCCCGGGTCCTTGTAATCGTTGCGTGCGAGGTCGCGGCGAACCTTCACGGTGGTGAACATCCCTCCCATTTCCAGCGCACCGTAGGGACCCTGTCCGGTCATCATTGGCAACGTGTTGTCGGGGAGCTGCATCTCCATCGCACCCATGTCGGCCATCCCCTTGTCGCCCATGACCATGTAGTCCGGAACGAGCTTGTTGATGGCGTCGATCACCCCGCTCTGGTCGACGCCGATCATCGTCGGCACGTCATGGCCCATCGCGTTCATCGTGTGGTGCGCCTTGTGGCAGTGGAATGCCCAGTCGCCTTCCTCGGTGGCGTCGAACTCGATGGTGCGCATCTGCCCAACCGCGACATCGGTGGTCACCTCGGGCCACCGTGCCGCGCGCGGCACCCAGCCGCCGTCGGTGCCGGTGACCTCGAATTCGTGGCCATGCAGATGGATCGGGTGGCTGGTCATGGTGAGGTTGCCTATCCGGACACGCACGCGGTCGTTGTGCCTCGCCACCAGCGGATCGATGCCGGGAAACGCGCGGCTGTTCCAGGTCCACAGGTTGAAGTCGAGCATGGTGTTCACCTTCGGCGTCGCGCTGCCGGGGTCGATGTCGTAGGCGTTGAGGATGAACACAAAGTCGCGATCGACCGGCATGAACTTCGGGTCCTTCGGATGGGTGACCCAGAAGCCCATCATGCCCATCGCCATCTGCGTCATCTCGTCAGCGTGGGGGTGATACATGAAGGTGCCGGGACGCCTCGCGACGAACTCGTACACGTAGGTCTTGCCGACCGGAATCTGCGGCTGCGTAAGACCGCCGACGCCGTCCATCCCGTTGGGGACGCGTTGTCCGTGCCAATGGATCGTCGTGTGTTCCGGCAGCTTGTTGGTCACGAAGATGCGCACGCGGTCGTCTTCGACCACCTCGATGGTCGGCCCGGGGCTCTGTCCGTTGTAACCCCACAATCGTGCCTTCATCCCGGGCGCGATCTCGCGCACGACGGGCTCGGCGACGAGATGGAATTCCTTGACGCCGTTGTTCATCCGCCACGGCAAGGTCCAGCCGTTCAGCGTGACGACCGGGTTGTACGGGCGGCCGTCAGGCGGTGCCATCGGGGGTTGGGTGGACGACTTGTCCATCAGCGGCGCTTCCGGGAGCGATGCCGCGCCGACGCGCGTTACCGCGCCGGCACCGACCACGGCCAGTCCGGCGGTCCGCAGGAAATTCCGACGATTGATCGTCATGCTCTGTTCTCCATTTCAGTGCGCTGCGCGCGCAGAGGTGGTGTCGGTGCTACGTGAGACCATTGCCGTGTCGCGGATGGGCGTCCCGCCTGCGATGGCCGCGTCGAGATCGGCGTCAGCCAACCAGAAGTCGCGTGTGGCTTCGATGGCCGCGTTGACGCTCATCACCTGCTCACGCGCGTCGGCGAGCAGCTCGAAGACCGACAACAGCATCCCGTTGTAGCGAAGCAGGGTTTCCTCGGCGATCTTCTTGCGGCGCGGGACGACTTCCTCGCGATAGTGGCGCGCAAGCTCGTAGGCCGTCTGGTAGCCGCCCCATGCGGTGCGCGCTTCCGATTGCGCATTGCCGGTGGCCTCCGCCAGACGGGCGACGGCCTGCAGGTAGATGGCCTCAGCCTTTGCTACCTTGGTTTCGCCCCAGTCGAAAAGCGGCACTTCGAGTTCGACCTCGTAACCGTTCTGGCGGGGAACGCCGGTGTCGCTCTTGTTCTTGTAGGCGAGATCGAACACGCCGACAAAGCGGGTCGCGTTAGTCAATTCGAGCGCATTGCCGGTGGCTTCGAGACCCTGGCGCGCCATGCGAATGTCGAGCCGGCGCTCCAAGACCTGTTCCTTCAAATTGGCGCCCGCGCGAGGCGAGGCGGGTAAGTTCGGCAATCGCTCCGGCAGCTTGATGGCGCTGGAGTCGCTGCCCAGCCCGAGGAGCCGGGCAAGTCGTTCGCGCTCGGCCAAGGCGGTCTGCCGTGCACGTGCGAGTTGCGCCGTCGCCTCTGCGTAGAAGACCTGCTCGCGGGCCTGCGCGAGCTGGCTCCAGTTGCCCGCCGCGGCCATGCGCCGCGCCAGCTCGGCACTCGCGTTGGCGGCCATTTGTACCTGTTCGTAGTAGCGGACGCTCTCGCTGGCGGCGACGGCGGTGAAGTAGGACCGCCGTGTTTCCGCGGCGACCCGCAGCGCTTCGCCGGCAACCGCGGTCTGCGTCGCACGGAACCGGCCCGCTTCGAGCTTCGAGGTGATCGGCATCAGCAGAATGCCGATGATGTCGACCACGAATTTTCGCTCGATCTCCACCGACTGGCTGTTGCTGATCCGAGAGAACGAAAACCTCGGGTTGGGCAATCGGCCCGCGCGGACAAGCTCGGCTTCCGCAATACCCAAGTCCGCGTAGCTCGCCTGCAGTCCCGCATTGTTGATGAGCGCGATCAGAACGGCGTCGTCCGGAGTCAGCGGGTGCTCAAGTTTCTGCGCGACGAGCGCCTTGACGCTCTCGCGGTCGGCGGCGGTGCGCGACCAGCGCGCCTGCACCCCGGTCCGCTGTAGGACATCGGCCGCCACCGGGCCAAATCCACCATCGTCGGACAGCGTGGCACATCCGGCGGTCGCCAGAACCAGCGCGGCCGAACCTAGCCTGCGCGCAACTGAAAATGCGTGAACCATGGATACCTCGTCGAGTTGCCGATGCGCAACACGGTGCCGCCCAGGGCGGATACCGCAGCAACACGCAACCGCGACGGTGCGTCGTCGCGCCCCTTCAGGGACGCGAAAGCCGCACGCGCACGCGGCGCGTCAGACGAGGATCGAGCGAGGTGGTCGTTCCAGGCCCGCGAGTACGAACGAGGGGAACTGGACTTCCAGGGGAAGGAAGGAAACTTCCGTGCCGGCGAGTGCCGGCATCAAGGTGTCGGTGGAACCGAGGATGGCGCCACCGATGCAACACGCCGCGCAGATGCTGCACTTCGTCGCGCCGTGCTTGGCAAGCGACTCGTGGTCATCGCCACCGGCGCCGTCGTCGTTCATTGCATATGCGCTGTTGAGGTGGTGATGCGAGCCATGGTCGTGCGACTGCGAATTGGTCGGGGCGCCCGCGACCTGGCTCGTTGCGGTGGCGAAGGCGGCAGTCTCGCGGTCGTGCCCCGGTCCGCAGATCACCATGCTGGACGCAACGGCGCCCTTGAAGGGGACCGCCATTAGCAGCAGAAGTACCAGGACGAGACGCGTGGTGCGACGCATGGTGCGAAAGTATACAGGAGGGGTCAGACCAGGCGATTGGCAATGGTAAGCGGGGGTGAGAGGATTTTCGTCGACATAGCAAGACCGTTACCGCTCTCGCGCTGGCGATGTGCGGACGTTTGACTTCGGCCGCCATGAGTGCGACGTATGGCACGACCGGGCGGTCTTTCACTTTCTCGCGGCCGCAAACGACCGCTTGGCGTATGTGCGACAAGTCGCTCGCGCGGTAAGGCCCGGTGGCCACGTCATCGTCGCGACATTCGGCCCCGAGGGTCCGGACAAGTGCAGCGGCTTGGAGGTGCTCCGCTACGACGCCGTGGCGCTTCACGGTGAATTCGGGAACGCATTTCGGTTACGAGGGCAGCGATGCTAAGGAGTGCCACACGCATCGCCATGCGGATCATTTCTGTGATGGTGCCATCATCAGCGCCATGCGGCGTGACTACAACGAGCACCATCCGCACGGCGGGCTCGGCTATCGGACTCCGGCCGAATTTGCGGCCATGCATCGCCAACTCGGCCTTCCGCCGCCAACGGCGAAGGAATGCAGCTAATCTTGAGCCAAACCAAGGCACCCGTCACTGTTCGGCAGGTCGCCAGCGCATTCCTGACCTTCGGGTTGCAGTCGGCGGCTTCGCGATACTTACCTGACGTTCAGCAGCGACGACTCGGTACCCGGCCACAACCGGCCCTTTGGGCCGCGTGCGGAAATTTCCCGTAACCGGACACACGAGCCGAATCACGTTGGGGCACCAAAGGGATTGCTTACCCGAGGCTCATCGTTCGGATTCTGATGTCCGAAAATGGCGAGACGGACACGACTGCGGTCCGTACACTTCGCTTCTCGAAACTTTGAGTGAACGCAACATGGACTCTTTTCAACTCGTCGGTCTCTCTGCAGAGCCCTTCGCCCCGCTATTCGCTCTAACCGATCTCGAGCTTGCCGAAATGGGAGCGCTTCGCGTAGTCGCCAATGAGCCAGCCGGCTATCCCTGCCGCGTCAGCCTTGTCGATGCTGAGGTCGGAGAAGAGTTGCTACTCCTACCGTACTGTCACCAACCCGCCAAGTCGCCGTACAACGCATCAGGTCCAATTTACATCCGCAAGGGCGCGCAACGGCAGATCCTGGACGTTGGCCACATCCCCGAGTACGTTGGTCGTCGGCTTATCTCGGTCCGGGCGTACGATGCAGAACACATGATGATCGGCGCTGACGTTTGCAATGGACCAACACTCGCAACAGAGATCGAACGCCAATTTAGCAATGCGCAGGTTCGGTACCTTCATCTCCACAATGCGAAACGGGGCTGCTACTCCTGTCTCGTCGAGCGCGTCTGAGCGTTGGCGGTCGAGCCCTAACCCGTTCATCACGAATCCCGACCGGCATTCCTTCGGCGCGGCCGGCGGGGCTGGTTACAACTTGGTCTCGTTAAGCCACAACCATGATTCAGCCGACGACCAACGACAGTGCAGGCGTAATCGCCCCGGCGCCAGTATTCTTTGGCGTTGCCATCGCCGCGGGCTACCTGCTTGAGCGCCTTGTGCCAACCTCCTTAGCGTCATTGGCCAATGCAACCGTTGTCGGCGCCGGTCTCATTGCAGTGTCAATTGCGCTTGTCGCGTCCGCGGTCACGGAGCTGATGCGAGCCAAAACCGCGTTCGATGCAACGAAGTCAACTACACACATCGTCACTTCCGAGGCATTCCGAATTAGCCGCAACCCGACCTACTTGTCGCTGGCTCTACTGCAACTTGGTCTCACGTTCTTCTTTCAGTCGTTCTGGTTGCTTGCTACTGGCGTCGCAGCGGTAGGCGTTACTCATTGGGGAGTCATCCTCAGAGAAGAGCGGTACCTCGAACGGAAGTTCG
>JBDTPJ010000128.1:0-7236 GCA_039932755.1 Betaproteobacteria bacterium | reverse complement strand
CGGTGCGGTTGTCGGTACTGGCCGAGCCACCCTATGAAGAGGGCAGCGACGTGCTCATTTCCGAACGCTATGCGCGCTCGCTGGAGTCGGAAATCCTGGCCAATCCCTCGGACTGGCTGTGGCTGCAGAAGAAGTGGAAGTACCCAAAGGCGCCCGGCGAATAGCATTGCACGGGCGCAATTGCGCCGTGGCGCCCGCAGATCAGGGGGCTGCCTCCAGCTTGGCCGAAAGATAGACGGCCATCGCGCGCACGGTCGGATATTCAAAAAAATCCGTGACGTCGAGACGCCCGGGATACGCCGCTTCGACCTTTTCGTATATCTGTGCCAGTGTCAGCGACCCGGTGCCAATCTCGAACAGGTTGTCGTCGGGCGCAAGTTTGTGCTTGGGCATGGCCGCCTGGCAGATCGCCAGCAAGGTCGCTTCCACGCCGCCGCTGGCGTTTTCCGGTTCCGGTGCCTCGGCCGGCATTGCGTTGATTTTGGACAGGACCTCGTCGAACCGGCCGGCCGCGAAGTCACGGGCAAGCGCGAAACGCTGGACCTTGCCACTGGTGGTCTTGGGAAACTGCCGGATCGGGACGACTTGTGCCACAGGTACGCCCGTACGCTCGTTCACGACGCGCCGGACCACGCGAGCCTGCGCGGCGAAGGCGGCGACATCGTCGTCTTTGGTCAGCAGAAACACGAGCACGTCGTCGGTGGCCGCGTGCGCCGCACGGACTCCCGTCGCGGCCGCGCGACCCAGTTCGATGTCGGCGTGCTGTGCGAGCACCAGTTCAATGTCCTGGGGAAAGTGGTTTTGGCCGGCAACGAAAAGAATGTCTTTGATGCGACCGGTGACGACCAGCTCGCCGTTGTAGATCGTGCCCAGGTCGCCGGTGTCGAAGTATCCGTCCGACGTGTGCGAGCTCGAAGTGAGCGCGGCGTCGCCATAGTATCCCGCACTGACATTTGCGCCACGAATGAGAATGCGTCCCACGATTCCAGGCGCGGTCGCGGCTCCGGCGTCGTCCGCGATACGCACCTCGCAGTTCTGCACCGGGCGGCCCACTGACACCAGTTCGACGGCGTCATCGGATCCAGGTTCGGCAAGCTGCACGGCGTCGCCCGGACCCAAGGACCCGCGCGAAAGCGAGACCGTGCTCAACGGTGCGCTGACTTTTGGAAACGTAACGGCAAGACTGGCCTCCGCGAGTCCGTAGACCGGAAACATGACGTTGGGAGCAAGGCGCGCAGGCGCAAGGGCGTCGGTGAATTGGCGGCATAGGTCTGCGGCAATGGGTTCGGCGCCATTGAAGATCACACGGACGGGCGAGAGGTCGAGGGCCGCGGTCTTTGCCGGGTCGTGGGACTTCAGGTAATGCATGAAACCGAAGTTGGGCGAACAAGTGACCGTGACCCGGTGCTCGCTCGCCTTGGCCATCCACAGGCCGGGCCTGCGCACGAACAATGCAGTGGGCATCAGCCAGTGCTCGGCACGCGCTACGAGCGGAGCAAGGTGAAAGCCGATCAGTCCCATGTCGTGGGTCAATGGCATCCACGAGAGGCTCGAATCCTCCGGCGTGGCACCGACGCCGGCGCCGATGGCATCGATGTTGGTCATCACGTTGCGATGCGTGAGAACCACGCCCTTGGGCTCGCTGGTGGAGCCGGAAGAATACTGGACGAAGGCGACGTCGTCGGGTGTCGCTGCGTGGTGCGTGCCGGGCTTTGAAATATCGGTGATTTCGTCCATGAACACGACATGGCGATCGAGGCGGGCGAGCGACGCGGCTAGGTCGTTGGCCAATGCAAAAGCCTTGATCCGGTCGTAGACCTTGCGCTCAGTGGCCAGATGCGGCGACTGCAGCCGATCCAGCACGCGAAAGAATTTCGCCTTGTGTTCGTCGGCGTTGCCCGGTGCCAGCGGAACGGCGACGATGCGGCCAAGAATGCACCCCCAGAAGGCGTCGACGAAGGGTTCGAGCCCATCGACCAGGATGATCACTTGCGTTCCGGGTGCGGCGCCGATTTTCTGCAGGTGTCCCAATACACCCAGGGCGCGTGTGCGCAACAGTGAATATGGCACCCGCCGCTCATTCGCCTCGCCGACGATGAAGTTGACGCCGTGCCCAGGTGTGGCGTCAGCGGCTGCGTTCAGGGCGTGAGTAAGGGTAGGCAGCGACATTTCGAAGGTGATTCGTAGTCGGTGAGTGAAATTGCCGGCGGCAGCCCGCGTTTATTTGCGCTCACTTGCGTTCATGCGGAATCATACGCAAGGGATGACGTGTGCGCAGGTTGACCTGCGGCTCGAGTTCGATTGTCTGTCCGGGCACGAGTTCCAGCGCAAAGCGGCGGGCCAGGACGGCGACGTGGGTGTGCATTTCCACCATAGCAAGATGTTCGCCGATGCAAGCGCGCGGGCCAAGTCCGAATGGCAGATAGGCAAAGCGGTTGCGTCCGGCGCTCTCGTTCGGCAAAAAGCGGTCTGGGTCGAATCTTTCGGGCTCGGTCCAGAAGGCGGGATGGCGCTGCACCAGGTAGGGCGAAATCAGCACATCCGTTGTCGCGGGCAGCGCAAAGCCGCCGACCAAGTCCGGCGCTATGGACCGCCGCGTCAACAACCATCCGGGCGGATACAGCCGAAGGGTTTCGTCGATGGCCCTGCGCGTGTACGCCAACCGGCCCAGTTCGTCGTACCCCGGCTCAGCTAGCCCGGTGGCATCGAGTTCCGCACGCAGGCGGTTCGCTACGTCCGGCGCGCCTGCGAGCAAGTACCAGAACCAGTTGAGCGAGCTTGCCGTGGTTTCATGCCCGGCGACGATCAGCGTCATGATTTCATCCATGAGCTGGCGGTCCGTCATCGGTTCGCCCGATTGCCGATCCCGGGCGTCGATAAGTTGCGACACGATGTCATCGCGTTGCGCTTCCTCGCGCCGCCGCCGCTGCACCTCGTCCATGATGAGCTTGCCCAGTTGCCGAAATTTATAGGCGAAGGCGAGATTGCGTTCGGAATCATCGGTCAGCAGTGCGAAGGGGTTGCCACCGTGGACTGTGGTGAGGCGCTTGAGGTCCTCGCTGAAGAGTGCGCGCAAAACCACGTCGAGTGTGACCTCGCTCATGTCCTGCGTGACGTTGACCTCCACACCTTTGGCCGCGGCAGCGGCCCACTTGTGCGCGAGCGTGTCATTCGCCGCATGCAGGTGTGGCATCCAGGTTGCGATGGTCTTGCGGTGGAACGACGGCTGCACGAGCTTGCGCTGCGTGCGCCATTGCTCGCCTTCGCTCGTCATGAGGCCGTTGCCGAGCAGGATGGCCACGCGGTCGATGCCAACGCCTTTGGTGAAGTTGGCGCTGCGATCGACGAGTACGTGGCGCACATGATCGGGATGCGAAAGCACCCAGAGGTCGCGCTGCAGTGCCGGGGAGAAAATGCGGAACGCGTCGCCGTGAAGCGCGAAATTGCGCTCCAGCACGGACAGCGCGTCCGACTCGAAACTGATGTCGAGGGATTCGGTAGCGGCGGGCGGCGGCGGATGCGATGCAGCGGGCGCGCCCATCGATCAGTTCGCGAACTGCACGTTGGTCCCGCCGTGAACCTGAACCGCCATGGCCGGTCGTTCGGCCAATCGCAATTTCTTCACCGGACTTCCCCCCAGCGCAACATCCTGCCAGAAAAATCCGACGATTGCTGCTTACCTTATGCAGGCGCCAGGAACCAAGCGAGGCGTCGCGTCCGCATGGACTCGCAACACTTCCGTAGTTCGAAAAGTCGCAGCGCCTATTGCCCCGGCAGGAACCAGTTGGCGCCGACCGTCCCCAGGCTGTTGACCGTGGGAGCAGCGCCCGGTGCGTTCATGAGCCATTGCGTAATCTGCCCGGAAGGCGTGGGAAGGAACCAGATCAGGTCCGCCCGGCCGTCGCTGTTGAAATCCATCGCGGCTGCGGCCTGCCAACCTGTCGCCATGACCGGCATCGTCTGGGTAGTGCCTTTGGTCGTGCCATTCATGAACCACAGTTGGTTCGCACCCGTCGCATTGTCGCGCCAGAGGAGGTCCGACTTGCCGTCGCCATCGAAATCCGCAACCTTGGCGACGGTCATCCCGGAATTGCTGCCTAATGGGGCGACGGAGGACACGCCCCCGAGAGGATTCATCATCCATGCCCATGCGGCGCCTTTGGTTGGCCCGGCGACTTCGTAGCTCCAGACGATGTCCTTGGTCGCATTGCCATCGAAATTGCCAGTGCCAGCCATGCGCCAATCCGGTGAGGCGACCGCGCCCAGTGAAACCACGCTCTTGATGGTCGTGTTCGCGTTCATGTACCAGGCATAGACGCCGCCCGAGGTGTGTCGCCACAGGATGTCGGCGATTCCGTCACCATTGAGATCGGCGACGGTCTCCATCGTCCAGCCTGGCCCGACGCTACCAATCGCGACGACACCATTCGCCTTGATGGTGTTGCCGCTCATGAGCCATGCGTATACGGTGCCCGTGGGTTGGTAATACCAGATCAGGTCGGCGACGCCGTCACCGTCGATATCCCCGCGACCACCCAATACCCAGCCCGCGCCGAGCACGGTAGGCAGGCCGACCGGGGTAGCCACGTTGATGTTCATGTTCCACAGGTAGTTGAAGTCGTCGTGGTGGCGCCAGAACAACGTGGGGGAGCCCGTTGACACCTGTACCGTCAATAGGCCTCCTGCGCCGGGCGTGGCCGAGACCACGTTGATCGATACATTGGTGGACGGGTCGACAAACGCCGCGGCGCCAACAACCAGCGCTGCGTCACCGAACGACGAGGTTGCCGGCGTCATGTCCAGGATTTCGGTGTCGTCGGAGCCCGAGCTCTTCTCGAACGGGTACTCGATGCGGATCTGGGCGCCGTTGTTGGGAAAGCTCGGCGGAACGATGAAGCTGTCAAAATTGCTGCCCGTCGGCTGGCGATATTCGATCCAGTAGGTTCGATTCGAATTGGCAGTGGGAACCTTGACGGCATAGGAGGTCTGGCTTCCCGTTTCAATCGGCGACAGCGTATAGGTCGTGGTGCCGCCGGCATGCGTCTTTACCGTGGACGGTGCGATCCAACCCAGGATGTCTTTCTGCGCAGCGTTGAAATGTCCGGCATTGTTGTTGCCCATCCCGCTGAACGGATCGCCGTATTCCGAGACGCTTCCCGATGCTCCGCAACCGATCGTGGCGCCAGTGCAGCGCAGGCTTCCAGCGTGGAGCAGCCCGAAGTTGTGGCCGAGCTCATGCGCGATCACGAGCAGGCTGGTGGTGTTGTTGATCCAGGCGCGGGCCCAGCCGACATACGCGAGACCCGACCAGCCGCAGCTGGGAACGTTGTTGAAGACGTACAGCAGGCCCGTGTACGGTGCCAGCGGGTTGCCGCTGGCGTCGATGGGATAGCCGCGCAACCTGGCCGCGTTTGCGGCCGCAGTGCCGATCGCGCCGTAGTTCGTGCACGGCGGCGCTAACACGCTGGCCTGCAGAAAGCCTCCGGTGGCGGATGTGGCAACCGTGCCGGTCAGCCCCTGCTGATTGTAGGAAGCCTCGTTGTAATATTCCTTGACGCTCTTGGTGGGAAGCGCGCCAAACATCGCGGTGTTCACGGCTGCGGGCGTGAACGGGTCCGCGTTGTAGACCCAGGGGTCAGCCACTGTGCCTGTGCCGCTGATCGGAAACTTGATCGGAATCACCAGGTAGTTGGCGGCGGTAAGGGCAAGGGGGCCAACCTGGCCGGATCCGACCCCGACAACTCCAGCTCGAAGGGAGACAATGGTGATGGTCGATGCGACGATTTCGCCCCGGACGTTGGCGTTGCCGTCGACGACAACCTGCATTCCGGTTCCAAGTTGACTGGGCAGAAACGGCATCGCTACCTGGGTGCTGCCACCGCTCGCGTCGATAACCTCGTACATGAACTTGCTCGTTCCGGTAGCAAAATCATCGGAATGGGCCACCATGAACCGGCCGGAGACTTGCACGGGACCCGAGAGCGTTGCCGGGGGCGCGTTCACGCCGGCGCCTAAACTTTCCAGTCGCGTTACCGTGAACGCTGCGCCGGTTTGCCCGCCGGTGACGGTGACGTGGGAACCCGCGACGAGCGTCTGAATGGCGTCGCCGCGCAGCGCAACCCGGCTTCCGTCGCTCTGCAGCAGGATCGGGTAACGAGTGGTCGAGCCGTTTACGCGATCGACGACGACGAGTTCGACGACGGTTCCGGTCAGCGTTTCCTCGGTCCCGGACGCGGCGCTAATGACGTTGTTCCCCTGCATATTGCCGTCGTCGGGATGATGCGCGGCGGCGGGGAAGGCGGCGACCAGGGCCGCAAGGACAAAAAATTGCAGGTTACGGGTCAGCATGAACAAGCACTCCGGTCAGATACGTCACGGGCATTGCAACGCCCCCGGCATACTATGCCATTGTCATGGACGTTGCGCGATGCTGTTATGCTAAGGGCATAGCAAGAACCGGGCCTTGCTCGCCGGGGTGAAATTGTCTGGTTCAATAAAATCAATAGTTTATTGAAGGTTTTTGGTCGCCGCAGGCAATCGGTCCGACCAACGGCAATGCAATCGAGGGCGTCGGACCGAAAAAGAAGTGAGATTCCGCTGCGGGGTAACGCTGGGCGTCGGTTAGGGTGACGCGAACAGTTCAACAAATGGAAGCCGCGCCCGTGACTAGAAATGGTGTCAGCGCCGCTTGCCACCCATTAGCGATCCCAGGACGCCGCGGATTATCTCACGCCCGACCGTGGACCCCATCGTGCGCGCAGCGCTTTTTGCCATCGCCTCGATCAGGTTGTCCTTGCGGCCACTGCCGGTCATGAGCCCGCCAAGCGAGTCCTTGATCGAACCCATGATCCCGCCATGGGCTGGGGCGTCGCCCCCCGTCGGCGCACTCGATTCGGCGGCGCGACCTTGCAATTTCTCAAATGCCGATTCGCGATCCAACGTCTTTTCATAGACGCCGGCCACCGGCGATGCGGCGATGACCGACTTGCGTTCCTCCGCTGTGATGGGCCCGATGCGGCTTGCCGGCGGAAGGATGTAGACGCGTTCCACCATTCCCGGACGACCCTTTTCGTCGAGAAAGGAAACCACGGCTTCGCCCACGCCGACTTCCTGTATTGCCTTTTCGGTGTCGAATTTTGGATTGGGCCGCATCGTCGTTGCCGCCGCCTTGACCGCCTTCTGGTCGCGCGGCGTGAAGGCGCGCAGCGCGTGCTGCACGCGATTGCCGAGCTGGCC
>JBDTPJ010000127.1:0-7709 GCA_039932755.1 Betaproteobacteria bacterium | reverse complement strand
CGACGGGCTCGTCGATGCGCGGATACTCGCGCACGGACAGGCGCGTGTACGAGATCAGCCCGACCAGAACGATAATCAGCGAGAGGACTGTCGCGAAGACGGGCCGCTTGATGCAAATTTCGGGGAGCATCATGGCGCGCGGTTCCCTCGGTTTAATTCCGTAGGCGGAAGTTTCACGACTTCGGCGCGGGGGCCGGCGCGTTTATCGCGGTGGCGGGTGCGGGAGCCACACTGACCGGCACACCATCGCGCAATTTCAATTGCCCTGCCGTCACCACGACATCGTCCTTGGCCACACCGCTTAATATTTCCACCTGCGAGTCGCGGCGCTGCCCGACGTCGACTTTGGTGCGCACGGCCTTGCCATCGATGACCTTGAACACGAACTGCTGGTCGCCCTGCGGAACCAGTGCCTGCTCCGGCAATACGAGCGCGTCCTGCGCATCCCGCGTGATGAGGCGAACGCGCGCAAACATCCCCGGGCGCAGCGACGTGTCCTGGTTGCGCACCATCGCGCGTATCACCACCGATCGGCCCGCGGCGTCGATCAGCGGATTCACCGCGAATACCTTGCCTTCGAACGTCTTGCCGGGCAGCGCGTCCAGTTGTATCTGCAACGGCTGGCCGACCTTCACCTGCCGCATGTAGATTTCGGGAACGCGGAAGTCGACTTTCAGCGGATCGATCGACTCGAGATTCACGAGATCCGCACCCTCCTTGACGTAGTCACCCACGGACACCGAGCGTAGGCCGATCACGCCGGAGAACGGCGCGCGCATATCCATCTTCGCGAGCTTGGCCTCCGCCAGTTGCAGCGACGCCTCCGCGACCTTCAGGATGTTCTCGGCTTCATCCTTGGCCTGCCCGGAGATGAAGTTGCTTTTCGCCAGGTCGACCGCGCGATTGAACTTGGTCTTCGCAAGGACCAGGTTGGCGCGCGCCTGCTGCGCCTCGGCCTGCGGCACGGCCGGGTCAAGGCGGACAAGCATGGCACCCTTGGCCACGGGTTGGCCTTCCTGGAACGCGATGGTGCTGATCCGCCCGGCGACTTCGGGCCGCAGCGTGACGGACTCGTCCGAGCGCAGACTGCCCACCGCTGTGATGGTTTGCGGCAGCGAGGCCGTGACCACCTTGGTCGACTCGATCGTTATGCTTCCTGGCGGCGCCGACCCTGCGCCCTTGGCAGCTGCCGCCGGTGCGCCCGCGGACGACGCGGAGCCTGCGCCGGGCGCGCCACCGCGCATGGTGCCGAACCAATATGCGCCACCTACCGCGACCACGAGTACCAGCGCTGCAAGGGCGCCTGTCACTGCTTTGTTCATTGGATTGAAGACCGTGGAAAGGCAAACATCTGCAATTATGCGCGGTCCTCCATTTCCCGCCAAACCTTCCCCGGGGCTCAGGCCGCGCAAACGTCGCTGCTAGAATCGACTAGAGCGTCTCTTTTACCTCGGAGTTCCGGCATGGTTCCAGCCTTGATCGACACGGTCCGCACACAATGCAGGATGTCGCGTAGCAATACGCGCGCCGGACGGCGCCCCGCGCTGGCGCTGCTTGTGCTCGCAGCCTTCACCCTGCTGGCGCCTGGGTCGGTCGGCGCCCAAGCCTACCCGTCCCGATCGGTGAAACTCGTCGTGCCGTTCCCGCCCGGCGGGTCGCTGGACTTCACGGGCCGGCTGATCGCGCAACGGCTGACGGAGATGTGGGGCCAGTCGGTTGTCGTAGAGAACAAGCCGGGTGCGGGCGGCAATATCGGCGCAGATCTTGTGGCCAAATCGCCGCCGGACGGCTACACCATCCTCCTGGGCGCCCTGTCCACACACGCCGTCAATCCCAACCTGTACGCGAAGATGCCCTACGACGCGGTCCGCGATTTCGCGCCGATCACCCTGCTCGCCACCACGCCCAACGTACTGGTCGTCAACGCCGCGACGCCGATCAACAACGTCAAGGAATTCATCGCGTGGACCAAGGCCAACCCCGGCAAGCTGGCCTTTGGTTCGGGGAGCAACGGCAGCGCTGGTCACTTGGCCGGCGAGCTCTACAAGGTCGAGACGGGGACCGACGCGGTGCACATACCGTTCAAGGGCGGGGCGCCGGCAACGCAGGCGCTGCTTGCCGGCGATACGCAATTCATGTTCGACAACCTGGCGAACGCCATGGCACAGGTCAAGGCCGGCAAGTTGAGAACAATTCGCGCAGTTCATTTCGCGCGAACTCGCCAAGTACGCCAAAATCATCAAGGCGTCGGGCGCCAAAGTCGATTGATCCGCGCTACCTGATTGCTGCATCAATCTGCGGCTCAACAACGCAGGCGACACACACCTTGGAGGCAACGATGAATGGCAGGTTGAAACGCTGGACAACCGGGATGCTGGTCGCGGCGGTGGCTACCTTGTTCGCCACCTCATTTTCCAACATGGCGTGGGCGCAGGCCTATCCGAGCAAGCCCATCCGCATCGTGGTTCCCTTCCCGGCGGGCGGCACTACCGACGTCCTGGCCCGCGCCGTGGCGCAAAAGCTCAACGAATCACTGGGGCAGCCCGCCGTGGTCGACAACCGTCCGGGCGCCGGCGGCAACATCGGCGCGGAACTGGTCGCCAAGTCCGCGCCGGATGGCTACACGTTGCTGATGGGAACCGTGGGCACGCACGCGATCAATCCGAGTCTGTATCCCAGGATGCCCTACGACCACGTCCGCGATTTCGCCCCGGTCATTCTCGTCGCAGGCGTGCCCAATGTGCTGGTGATCAATCCGGGATTGCCGGTGAATTCGGTGCAGGAACTCATCGCCTATGCCAAGGCCAATCCCGGCAAGCTCAATTTCGCGTCGTCAGGCAACGGCACCTCCATTCATCTGTCCGGCGAACTGTTCAGGACGATGGCAGGCGTGCAAATGACGCACGTTCCCTACAAAGGCAGCGCCCCGGCATTGCAGGACTTGGTCGGCGGACAGGTGCAACTCATGTTCGACAACCTTCCTTCGTCCCTGGCACTCATCAAGGCCGGCAAGTTGAAGGCCCTCGCAGTGACCAGCCTGGCGCGCGCAGCCGCCCTGCCCGACGTGCCGACTTTGGCGGAATCGGGACTGCCCGGATTCGAGGCCTCGTCATGGTTCGGTCTCCTGGCCCCCGCGGGCACGCCACCGGCTGCCATCGCGACATTGAATGCCGACGTAGCCAAATGGCTCGCGTCACCGGATGCGCGGGAACGACTGTTGGCACAGGGCGCCATCGCCGCGGGAGGCACACCCGAGGATTTCGCGCGCCACATCGCTGCGGAAACCGCAAAGTGGCAAAAGGTCGTCAAGGAGTCGGGCGCGAAGGTGGACTAAGGCCCGCCTTCGCGGGAACGACGATGGTGAGCCTTCGCGGGAACGACGATGGTGAATCAGCGCTTCCAAGCCGAACATACCAGGAAGCCCCACCCGCCGAGAAACGCGGCGCCGCCCAGCGGTGTGACAGCGCCGAATATCCGCATGCCGGTCAGGGCCAGCGCATAGAGGCTGCCCGAGAACAGCACAATCCCCGTGAGAAAGAGCCAACCGGCGATGGCAAGGCCGCGTCGGCCCGGCCGGTGGTCGAGCAGGCAGGCCAAGCCCAGCAACGCCAGCGCGTGCCAGGCCTGATACGTGACGGCGGTTTGCCACACCGACGCCATTTCCGGTTCCAGCCGGGTCCGGAGCAGGTGCGCACCGAAGGCGCCGGCGGCCACGGCGACAAACATGCAGATTCCCGCAAGGGTAAGGGCTAAGCGCGCATTCATTTCATTTACAATTCTGCCTCGGTCCCGTGTCGTCCCGCGCTGTTCATTTTCATCTACTGGATCATATCGTGCCCATCGAACGTCGCCGCATCGGCAAGCGCATGTCGGATATCGTCACCTTTGTTCCCGCGGGCGATCGCCTGGTCTGGCTCGCCGGACAGGTCGCAGAGGACCCTGCCGCGGACCTTCCGACCCAAGTCCGCTCGGTACTCGCACAAATCGACCGGTTGCTGGGGGAGGTCGGCAGCGACAAGCGGCAAATCCTGTCGGCGACGATCTACCTGCCTGACATCGGCGACTTCGCCGCGATGAACGCCGTGTGGGATGCGTGGGTGCCGCAGGGTCATACGCCAGCGCGGGCGACGGTCGAAGCCAAGCTCGCCAGCCCGGCCTACAAGGTCGAGATTCAGATCGTCGCGGCCATGCCCGGCGCCAATACGGTCAACTAGGAGTTGCCAGTCGTGAGCAATCTATCCGCCGACAAGCAGGCCATCGTGGCGGCGTCCGCGCGCCGCGACGTCGTCGCCTCGCCGACCAGTGCGGCAACGCTGCCCGTGACACGCGCGATGTTCGACCAGTGGATGGTGCCATGCTATGCGCCATCGCCGTTCGTGCCGGTGCGCGGCGAAGGCTCGCGCGTCTGGGACCAGGAAGGGCGGATGTACATCGACTTCGCCGGCGGCGTGGCGGTCACGGCACTCGGCCATTGCCATCCGGCCATGATTCGCGCGCTGACCGAGCAGGCCTGCACGCTGTGGCACGTGTCGAACTGGCTGACCAACGAGCCCGCGCTGCGACTCGCCAAGCGCCTCATCGACAACACCTTCGCGGAACGGGTGTTCTTTGCCAACTCGGGCGCGGAAGCCAACGAGGCGGCATTGAAACTCGCCCGTCGCTACGCCCGCGACCGCTACGGCGAAAAGAAAATGCGCGTGATTTCCACGCTGAACAGTTTTCATGGCCGCACGCTCTTCACGGTCACGGCCGGCGGCCAGGCGAAATATGCGAGCGGGTTCGGGCCCAATCCGGCGGGCATCAGCCACATTCCCTATAACGACGTGATCGCGCTCGAACGCGAGTTTGCGGAACACGGCGCCGAAATCTGCGCTGTCATCCTGGAGCCGATGCAAGGGGAAGGCGGCATGCGACCCGGCACGCCGGCGTTCTTGCAGGCCGCGCGGCGACTGTGCACCGAACATGGCGCGTCGCTGATCCTGGACGAAATCCAGAGCGGCATGGGGCGCACCGGCACGCTTTTTTCGTACATGCAAAAGGGCATCGTTCCCGACATCCTGACCAGTGCCAAGGGCCTGGGCGGCGGCTTCCCTATTGGCGCAATGCTCACAACCACCGAGATCGCCAGCGCGTTTACGGTCGGCGTGCACGGCACCACGTATGGCGGCAATCCGCTGGCGTGCGCCGTTGCGGGCGCGGTATTCGATGTCATCAACACCACGGAGGTGCTGGATGGCGTCAAGGCGCGGCACTCGCTGTTCATGGAAGGCCTGAAGGCAATCAATGCGCGCCGGCAGGTGTTTGCGGACCTGCGCGGCGAAGGTGTGTGGATCGGCGGCGAACTCGCGGCGCCTTGGGCCGGCAAGGCGATGGACGTCGTGAAGGCAGCCGGCGAAGCGGGTCTCATGCTGCTCGTCGCGGGACCGGACGTGCTCCGTCTCGCACCATCGCTCGTCATCTCGCTCGACGAAATACTCGAAGGCCTGGCGCGACTCGAGGTCGCGCTCAATCGCGCGCTCCCGTAGCGGGCTGCGCGCGATGTTCTACATACGCCCGATCGCGCGCGACGACGTCGCGTCCGTCCTCGCCCTGTCCGAGCGCACGGGCGCAGGACTCACCACGCTGCCGGCCAATCGCGAGCGCCTGGCGTCGCGCATCGAACGCTCGCTGGCGTCGTTTGCCGGCACCGCGCCAAGAGCCGAAGCCTGCTACATGTTCGTACTGATCGACGGCGGCAATGGCGATGGCACGCATGACGCGGACCGGATCGTGGGCATCAGCGCCATCGAAGCCGCGGTGGGCCTGACCGAGCCCTTCTACAATTTTCACGTCGGCACGCTGGTTCACGCATCGCGCGCGCTCAATGTATACACCGTGGCGCCCACGCTGTTCCTGGCCAACGACCATACGGGGCACACGGAGCTTTGCTCGTTGTTCCTCGACCAGGGTTTTCGCCAAGGCAAGAACGGCGTGCTGCTCGCCAAGAGCCGGCTCCTGTTCATCGCCGAGTTCGCGCATCTGTTTTCGCCCAAGATCATCGCCGAGTTGCGCGGGCGCCTGACGCCGGATGGCAAGAGCCCGTTCTGGGAGGGGCTCGGTCGGCATTTCTTTGCGATGGAATATTCGACGGCCGACTACCTGACCGGTATCGGGCAGAAATCGTTCATTGCCGAATTGATGCCCAAGCACCCGGTCTATGTGAACCTCTTGCCCGCCGACGCGCGCGAGTCGATCGGCGTCGTGCACCATGACACCGTTCCGGCGCGCACCATGCTGGAACAGGAAGGCTTTCGCTACGAAGGCTACGTGGATATCTTCGATGCCGGCCCCACGGTCGAGTGTTTTCGCGAAGACATTCATGCGGTGCGCCAGTCGCAGGTGCTGCCGGTGACACTGGAAGAAGAAGACCCGGTACCCGACAGCCTGACCGATGACGTCCTGTGGCTGGTCGCGAATCGCGACCTGCAGAACTTCCGCGTGCTGGTGACGGGCGCTCCCGCGCGAGCCGACCGCTTTCCTCTCAAGGCCTATGCCGCGAGCACGTTGGGCGTAGCCGAGGGTGATACCGTGCGGGCCGTACCGCTTTCACCCGCGGACCGATAACCGCCAATGCCCGAATTCAATTTCGACGGCATACCCGGCCCGACGCACAACTACTCCGGCCTGGCGACAGGCAATCTCGCCTCCGAGAACAATGCGGGTTTGGTGGCGAATCCGCGCGAGGCGGCACTGCAGGGCCTGGCCAAGATGCGCGCGCTGGCGGCACGCGGTTTTGCGCAGGCCGTCCTGCCGCCGCACGAACGTCCCTTCCTGCCTGCGTTGCGTGCGCTGGGATTCGCAGGAACCGATGCCACGATTCTCGGGCGCGCCGCTCGCGAAGCGCCGGGACTTCTGGCTGCCTGCTCGTCTGCCGCCGCGATGTGGGTAGCCAACGCCGCAACCGTCAGCCCCTCCGCGGATACGGCCGATGGCCGCGTGCACTTCACGCCCGCCAATCTGGTCTCCCATTTCCATCGGTCGCTGGAAGCGCCGACCACCACCGCGATCCTGCGTGCCATCTTTGCCGACACGAATCGCTTCGCCGTGCACGACCCACTTCCGGCCGCACCGCAATTCGGCGACGAAGGAGCGGCCAACCATACACGCTTTGCCACCGATGCCCTTGTGCCGGGCGTCGAGTTTTTCGTCTACGGCAAGCGTGGCTTCGGCGGTGGGATTGCTCCAAGGCGCTTTCCTGCACGCCAGACGTTGGAATCGTTCTCGGCCGTCGCGCGGCGGCACTCTCTCGACCCCGCACGCACCGTGTTCGCGCAACAGAACCCGGCGGCCATCGATGCGGGTGTATTTCACAACGACGTCATCAGCGTCGGTCAGGGCAATGTGCTGTTCTGCCACGAGCGCGCGTACGTCGACCAGTACGCGGTTCTGGCGGACCTCGCGGCCGCCGTCGGGTCCGACTTCACGCCCGTCATTGTGCGCGAAGTCGACGTTAGCCTCGGCGACGCCGTTTCGACGTACTTGTTCAATAGCCAGCTGATCGCACGCATGGATGGCCGCATGCTTTTAGTCGCGCCATCGGATTGTCGCGAGAACCCTCGCGTCAACGCGTACCTCGACGCACTGGTCGCGAGCGATGGACCGATTGCCGAAGTGTTGACCTTCGACCTGAAGCAAAGCATGAAGAATGGCGGCGGCCCCGCGTGCCTGCG
>JBDTPJ010000126.1:0-8409 GCA_039932755.1 Betaproteobacteria bacterium | reverse complement strand
GCGAGAACGCGCACGAGTTCCGCCTTACCCCGTGGTCGAATGACCCGGTCGGCGATCCTAATACAGAGGCGTATTACATCCGCGACGAGGAAAGCGGGCACTTCTGGTCGCCCACGCCGCTGCCGAGCGGCGGCGCCGCGCCGTATGTCACGCGCCACGGCTTTGGCTACAGTGTTTTCGAACACAGCGAGGAGGGGATCTATTCCGAGTTGTCGATCTTTGTCGCTATCGAGGCGCCGGTCAAGTTCGCGATTTTGAAGCTGCACAATCGTTCGGGTCGCGCGCGCCGGCTTTCCGCCACTGGCTATGTGGAATGGGTGCTCGGCGACGAGCGCACGAAAACGCGAATGCACGTTATCACCCAACGCGATTCCACCAGCGGCGCGCTGTTCGCGCGCAATCCTTACAATACGGATTTCGCCGGGCGCATCGCGTTCTTCGACGTCGACCGCGTTACTGATGGGAGCTTTTGTGGCGATCGCGAAGAGTTCCTCGGGCGCAACGGTACGCTGCGCAATCCGGCCGCGATGTCGCAGCCGCGGCTATCCGGCGCAGTGGGTGCCGCGCTAGACCCATGTGCCGCAATCCGAGTTCCGTTCGAGTTGGCCGATGGACAGACACGCGAATTCGTCTTCCGGCTGGGTGCCGGACGCAGCGCCGAGGAGGCCCGTGACCTGGCAATTCGCTGGCGAGGATCCGCCGCGGCACACGGCGCACTCGTAGCAGTGCGGCAGTACTGGCAGCATACGCTCGGTGCGGTGCAGGTGGAAACGCCGGACACATCGCTGAATATACTGACCAACGGTTGGCTGGTGTATCAGATTCTGGCGTCTCGGCTGTGGGGCCGCAACGCGTTCTACCAATCGAGTGGCGCGTTCGGGTTTCGCGACCAGTTGCAGGACGTGATGGCGCTCATTCACGCCGAGCCGCGCCTGGTGCGCGAGCATCTGCTGCGCTGCGCATCACGCCAGTTTCCCGAAGGCGATGTTCAGCACTGGTGGCATCCGCCGACGGGACGCGGCGTACGTACCCGTTGTTCAGATGATTACCTGTGGCTGCCGCTGGCGGTGTGTCGCTACGTGCAAGCCACCGGTGACACCGGAGTCCTCGACGAACCGGTCCATTTCCTCGAGGGACGCGCGCTGAAGGCCGACGAACAGTCGTATTACGATTTGCCTACGCAGTCAGCCGAAGCGGCTGGCCTGTACGAGCACTGCGTGCGCGCCATCGAGAGGGGATTGCGTTTCGGTGCGCATGGCCTGCCGCTGATGGGCTCGGGCGACTGGAACGATGGCATGAACCTCGTTGGCGCCGGCGGCAAAGGCGAAAGCGTGTGGCTCGGGTTTTTCCTGTGCGCGGTGCTGGCGCAGTTCGACGAGTTGGCGCGGCTGCGCAATGACCTCTCGTTTGCGCAACGTTGCCGCACTGAAGCGGCTCGATTGCGTCAGAACATCGAGCAGAGCAGCTGGGATGGCGCCTGGTACCGCCGCGCCTACTTCGACGACGGTTCGCCGCTAGGGTCGGCGAGCAACTCCGAATGCCGGATCGATTCGATTGCGCAGAGCTGGTCGGTCCTGTCCGGCGCGGACGACGTACAGCACGCGCATATGGCCATGGACGCAGTCGACGCGCAACTCGTTTGCCGAGAGGGTGCGCTGGTCCAGCTGCTGGATCCGCCGTTCGACCACTCCAAACCGGATCCCGGTTACATCAAAGGGTACCTGCGGGGCGTGCGCGAGAATGGCGGCCAATACACGCATGCCGCAGTGTGGGCCGCAATGGCGTTCGCGGCGCTGGGTGATGCGGAGCGCGCGTGGAAACTCTTCACGATGATTGATCCGGTCAACCACGCGAAATCGGCCGAAGCGGTCGCGGTCTACAAGACGGAACCCTACGTTCTTGCGTCGGACGTCTACGCGTTCGCGCCTCACGTCGGCCGCGGCGGATGGACTTGGTATACGGGCTCGGCCGGCTGGATGTATCAGTTCATCGTGGAATCGCTCCTGGGTTTGAGGCTCCGAGCGGACAAACTGCATTTTGCGCCGTGCCTGCCCGCCAACTGGACGATGTTCAAGCTGCACTATCGGTATCGGGAAACGGATTACGACATCAGCGTTCTGCAAATAAGCGCCACGGACGGCGAGCCGCGGGTGACGTTGGATGGCGTCGAGCGCAAGGACAGAACCATTCCTCTCGTGGACGACCGCCGGAAGCACGTGGTCACAGTGAGCATGTATCGTGTACATAGTTGACGGGTAATCGATCGTTCTGGCAGAGAGTGTTTTTCGCGGGCCTTCCGGCCGCGGTCCAAAGTGTCTCCTCGTCACCAGCGGAGAAAGCGATGAAAGCCACGCAAGCACTTCACGATCTTGGTCAGAGCCTCTGGCTAGACAACATTACCCGCGATCTGCTCAACAACGGTACGCTTCGTCGCTACATCGACAGGTTCGCGATTACGGGACTCACCTCGAATCCCACGATCTTTGACCACGCCATCAGGAACGTCACTACCTACGACGATGCCATCCGTCGGAAGATCGGGGAGGGTAAATCGGGTGAAGCGCTGTTTATAGAGCTCGCTCTGGAAGATCTGGCCCGAGCCGCGGATCTTTTCCGCCCGGCCCATGACTCGACCGGCGGGGTTGACGGCTGGGTATCGATGGAAGTGTCTCCGCTGCTGGCGGACGATTCGGCCGGCACGATCGCGGCGGTAAAGCAGCTGCAGGGGCAGGCAGGGCGTCCGAATATTTTCATCAAGATTCCCGGGACCGAAAGCGGAATGACGGCGATCGAGGAGTCGATTTTCGCCGGCGTGCCGGTGAACGTCACGCTGCTTTTTTCGCGCGAACAATACTTAGCAGCGGCAGAGGCCTACATGCGCGGGATCGAGCGGCGCATCGTTGCCGGGGTCGATCCGAAGATCGACTCCGTGGCGTCGCTTTTCGTCAGCCGCTGGGACGTCGCCGTCAAGGACAAGGTGGCGCCTGCGCTTCGCAATCGTCTCGGCATTGCCATCGCCAAGCGCACCTATAGATCGTACCGTGAACTGCTTGCCTCACCCCGCTGGCGGAAACTGGCCGGCGCCGGCGTCAGGCCACAGCGCCTGCTCTGGGCCAGCACCGGCACCAAGGATCCGGACGCCCCCGATACGCTGTACATCGAAGCGCTGGCAGCGCCGGACACCATCAACACCATTCCCGACAAGACCCTCGTTGCCTTCGCCGATCATGGCCAGGTCAAGGGAGTATTGCCGCCTGACGGCGGCGATGCCGAGCAGGCGATTGCCGCATTCGCGCGCGCAGGGATCGACGTTACAGCCCTGGCCACCCAACTCCTGCACGAAGGCACGCAATCGTTCGACAAATCCTGGAAAGCGCTGATGGATTGCATTGCGGCCAAGAGCGACGTGCTCAAAGTCGCTCGGCCATAAAGGACGTGATAGTGAGTGCCGGTGCAACCACACAGACGCGATCGCTGACCGAGCGCCCTGCATGGAAAGCGCTATGAACACGCGATCTTCACCCAGGGAGCGATATGGAACATCGACCCGAGGCCCGAACACGACAGCTCCACCGGCGCGTTGATCCGTCGCTAACGCCAGCACAAGCGAGGGCAATCATGGATCTTGGCTATGACCAGCCACTCTATCTTCTACCGTTTGACCATCGCCATTCGTATGTGACCGGCATGTTTAAGTTCGAATCGCCGCTTACGCAGGCAGAGCATGACCACGTCGCCGACAGCAAGCAGATCATTTACGAGGGATTCAGGCAAGCACTCGCCGGTGGTGTAACGCAAAGGTTTGCCGGTATCCTCATCGACGAGGAATTTGGCGCTGACATCCTCCGCGATGCGATCAAGAACAGATACGTGACCGCACTGTCGACCGAGAAGAGCGGATCGGACGAGTTCGAGTTCGAGTTCGGCACCCGGTTCGTGGAGCACATCGAAGCCTTCAATCCGACCTTCGCGAAGGTTCTGGTGCGTTACAACCCGGAGGGCGACGCCGCGCTCAATCGGCGCCAGACGGCGCGACTCAAGGAGCTGTCCGATTACTGTCGGACTTCGGGCCCGCGGTTAATGTTCGAGCTGCTGGTACCGGCGACGACGAGGCAGATAGAACGCCTACACGGCGACAAAGAAAGGTACGATTTGCAGGTTCGCCCTGAATTGATGCTGCAAACGCTCCGAACTCTGCAAGATGCGGGCATCGAGCCCGATATCTGGAAGATCGAAGGACTCGATCGACGTGAAGATTGCGAGCGCATTGTGGCGACTGCGCGCCGCGACGGACGGCGGGAAGTCGGCTGCATCGTTCTTGGGCGTGGCGCCGACGAAAAGAAGGTGGTGGGCTGGCTTGAGACAGCAGCTTCGGTGGAAGGATTCATCGGTTTCGCGGTCGGGCGCACGACCTTCTGGGACGCGATCGCCGACTATGAAGCGAAGAAAGCGACGCGGCAGGAAACAGCCACCAGGATCGGTCAACGCTACCGCGAATGGATAACGATCTTCGAGCAGGCACGCGCCCCTAACCAGCACGCACACCCAGGCACGAGTCAATGAGAGTTGACCAAGGCGAGAGTGGTCGAACAGCCCGAGTAGTTTCGCATCGGCGCCTCCATGGATGAGGCGGCGAAAGTAAGCCCCTTGGCAGGGACGCTGGCGACGCCTGCGATGCTGGTCAATGTACCCAGACTTGTCTCGGCGTACTACACCGAAACGCCGGACCCGTCCGTGCCGGCGCAGCGGGTCGTATTCGGTACCTCCGGGCATCGCGGATCATCCTTCCATCGGTCGTTCAACGAGTGGCACGTGCTCGCGATCAGTGAGGCCATCTGCCGCTACCGCAGGCGACAAGGCATCAGTGGGCCGCTGTTTCTTGGTATCGATACGCACGCGCTCTCCGCCCCTGCATTTGCCAGCGCACTCGAAGTGCTCGCGGCCAACGGCGTGGACGTCATGATCGCAAAAGACGACGAATACACGCCGACCCCCGCGGTGTCGCACGCGATACTGCGCTACAACCGCGGGCGCAGCGCGGGGCTGGCGGACGGCATCGTGGTGACGCCCTCGCACAACCCTCCCGACAATGGCGGTTTCAAGTACAACCCGCCCAACGGAGGGCCGGCGAGCGGGGACGTGACCGGCTGGATCGAAACCAGCGCCAACAGGTTTATCGAGCGCAAGCTTGCGGGTGTGAAGCGTGCGCATTTCGAAAAGGCCTTGCGTGCGGCGACGACGCACCGTCACGATTTCCGGCGCGCGTACGTCAGCGATCTCGGCGCGGTTCTCGACATGGACGTCATTCGCAGTGGCGGCGTCCGCATGGGCGTCGATCCACTGGGTGGTGCCGGCGTCCATTACTGGGAGTCGATCGCTGAGCGCTACGGCTTGAACCTCACCGTCGTCAACAAGGAAGTCGATCCGACGTTCCGGTTCATGACGGTCGATTGGGATGGCCGGATCCGGATGGATCCGTCTTCGCCCTATGCGATGCAGACGCTGATCGGATTGAAAGATCGCTTCGACATCGCCTTTGCGTGCGATACCGACCATGACCGGCACGGAATCGTCACCCGGAGCGCGGGCTTGCTAGCTCCCAATCATTATCTTGCCGTTGCGATCGACTACCTGTTTCGACATCGGCCACGGTGGCGCAAGCACTCGGCGGTAGGCAAGACCATCGTCAGCACCCAGATGATCGACCGCGTGACCGCAAGGCTGGGCCGCAGCGTCTACGAAGTGCCGGTGGGGTTCAAGTGGTTCGTCGATGGCCTGCTGGCGAGCACGCTCGGTTTCGCTGGAGAAGAGAGCGCGGGAGCGTGCTTTCTCCGGCGCAACGGCAGCGTGTGGACGACAGATAAGGACGGCATCGTGCCGGCGCTGCTGTCGGCGGAAATCACTGCGCGGACAGGCCGGGATCCCTGCGAGCGCTACCGCGAGCTTACGCGGGAGCTCGGCGAACCCGCCGAGCGTCGCGTGCAGGCGGAGGCCACTCCCAAGCAAAAAGAGCGGCTGGCGCGGCTTTCGCCGCAGCAATTTTGCCAAACCGAGCTTGCCGGAGAAACGATCCAACGCGTGCTTGTACACGCTCCCGGCAATGGCGCACCCATCGGAGGCCTGAAGGTGATCGCGGAAAGCGGATGGTTCGCGGCGCGTCCCTCGGGAACGGAAGACATCTACAAGATATATGCCGAGAGTTTTCGCGGGGAGAAGCACCTGGATCGAATCGTGGACGAGGCGCAGGCGATGGTCGATGACGCTCTTGCGGCCGATCCTCAGCGAGGCCACAAACTTGGGAAGCATGGTCGAAATGGCAGGCATTAGAACGATGACCCTGTTCTCCGGCCGACGGACTTGGGCCTCACTGGGTTCGACGCGCACCCGCGAGTGTCAGCAGCAGCTAGCGTAAGGGTCGAAATTGCCGGGGAACGGGCAAAACGGATAAGACCATGATCGGCAAGAAGCCAGCCATCGATTTGGAACTGGAAAAGCTTCAGCGCGATACATTCGGCTACTTCCTGCACGAGACCAATCCCGCCAATGGGCTGGTGATCGACAAGACCGCGCCCAATTGGCCCGCGAGCATTGCCGCCACGGGTCTCGCGTTGGCAGGTTATCCAGTGGCGGTTGAGCGCGGCTTCATCACCCGCGATGCAGCGATCGAACGGGTTCTGGCGACGTTGCGATTTTTCTGGAACAGCCGCCAGGGCCCCGAGCCTGATGCCACCGGCTACCATGGTTTTTATTATCATTTTCTCGACATGCAGACTGGCCGCCGCGTTTGGCAATGCGAACTGTCGACCGTGGATAGCGCAATTCTGCTGGCCGGGGCACTGACGGCGGGTGTTTACTTTCACGCGGATGCGGCCAACGAGCAGGAAATTCGCAGACTGGCGGATGCGCTCTACCGGCGTGTCGACTGGCGATGGGCGCAAAACGGTGGTGTAACGGTCACCCATGGTTGGAAGCCCGAAAGTGGATTTCTCAGGTGGCGTTGGGAAGGCTATGACGAGGCGCTGGTGCTGTATATCCTGGGGCTCGGTTCGCCCACCCATCCACTCCCAGAGAACAGCTATACCGAGTGGGCGTCCACTTACGAGTGGAAAAAAGCCTATGACTATGAATATCTGTACGCCGGGCCGCTGTTCACGCATCAGATCTCGCATGTCTGGATCGATTTTCGCGGCATTCAGGACGCGTTCATGCGTGGCAAAGGGATCGACTACTTCGAGAACAGCCGTCGCGCGACCTATGTGCAGCAACGGTACGCGATCGCCAATCCACTCAAGTTCGCGGGCTATAGCCCAGATTGCTGGGGAATCACTGCGAGCGACGGCCCCGGCCCCGATACCATCAAAGTGCAAGGGATCGAGCGTCGATTCTTCGATTACGTGGGGCGCGGCGTGCCGTACGGTCCCGATGACGGCACCATTGCGCCATGGGCAGTGGTAACGTCGCTGCCGTTCGCGCCCGAGATCGTGTTGCCCGCAATCGACTATCTTGTACACGAGGTCGATTTGAAAGCGGGAAACCCCTATGGCTTCAAGGCGACATTCAATCCGACCTATCCGCACAAGTCCCACAATCCCTATGGCTGGATATCGCCGTGGCATTACGGGATCAACCAAGGACCGATCAATCCGATGATCGAAAACTATCGCACCGGGTTAGTTTGGCAGTTGATGCGAAACTGCCCGTACATTGTCGACGGTTTGCGGCAAGCGGGTTTCACTGGAGGTTGGCTTTGAGGACTCCGATGAAATCGCCGAGGCAATACGCCAAGTAACCCAATGGAATATGGTTCAGAGCTGTCGATGTGGCCGGTGCGGATTGGACGACGGCGTCATCAATGAGCTGCTCAACTGGACGTTGGCGGAGCAAAGCTTGGAGTAGCCGCGGTAGTTCGTCACGGAACGCGTTGCGCCGTACGCACCGCGATATTGAAGCTGTCCAAGAAACCTGACAGCAACTGTCATGGATACCCGATAGCGAAACGAAGCGCGTGAAGAGAGACTGTGCATGGTCACCGCTTCCAATCGTGCTGTTCCGACAAATGACAGGTCAGCGCTTGACTGCGGAGTGGCGGTCTTCCGATGAGGTACTGTTTTTGAGCGCCGGTCGTCGGCTATGACGTTGGACAGCGCGCGCCAAGCCATGCGGAGCGCATACGGCTCAAAGCCACCGCCGGTAGGTTTGTATACAACGAAAGGAGAATATTCATGAAGCGCATCCACCTGTCCCTCGGGGCTGCGGTCTTAGCCCTGTGTTTAGTGACCGTCACCGGCGTCGCCGCGGCCGCGGATATCCATTCCCAGCCGCCGGCCAATTTCAAGAAGGTCAGTACGCTCGTGAAGCTGCCGGACTATCTGCCGGGACTCGGTGTGCTGTACGTCGATCCGTCCACGC
>JBDTPJ010000125.1:0-8630 GCA_039932755.1 Betaproteobacteria bacterium | reverse complement strand
CCAGTACAATTCCTCCACCAACAACATCAGTGCAATATGTACTGGCCCGATACACCCATTTGACAGGAGAAATTCGGGTATATAGAATCACTACTGCGCCGATTTGAAGCTTCAGCTTGCGGGCGCATAATAAATTCCGCTAAAGCGAGGTTCGCTCCAGCCAAGAGATACTTGGCGGGGCACACGAAACCCGTTTGGCGGCCGCCAAACGGGTTTTTTGTTCGTTGTCTGCCAAAGTGCGATCCTGCTTTGGCACGTAAGTATTACCCATGAATCCCGGGCTCATTTGCCACCTTAGCCGGTTGATTCATGGCGGAAAAAGCGTGAAAGGCGCTTCGTCCAACCAATGAGCGACCACAAATCCAATCGAGGCTTTACCACCTCCATTCTGCACTCCGACCGCGATGCGCCGATAGAGCACGGCGCGCTGCACAAGCCATTGCACCTGTCGGTGGCCTACGGCTATCGCGATGCGCGCGAGCTTGCGGCGGTATTCCAGGGCAAGGCGACGGGATATGCCTATGGCCGCCAGGGCAATCCGACGTCCTCAGCGCTGGAAGTCAAGGTCAACGCGATGGAAGGCGGCGTGGGAACCATCACGTTTGCCACGGGCATGGCTGCCATCGGCGCCATCTTCATCGCGTTGCTGAAGGGAGGCGACCACATTGTCGCCAGCCAGTTCGTGTTCGGCAACACGACCAGCGCGCTGCTCACTCTCGAATCCCATGGACATCCGGTGTCGTTCGTCGACGCCACGGACGTGCGTCATGTTGAAGCGGCATTGACGCCAGCGACGCGCGTCGTGTTTGTCGAGACCATCGCCAATCCGCGCACCCAGGTCGCGGATCTGAAAAAGATCGGCGACCTTTGCCGCGCGCGCGGGATCCTGTACATCGTCGATAACACGATGACCTCGCCCTGGCTGTTCCAGCCGAAGCACGTCGGCGCGAGCCTCATCGTCAACGCGCTGACCAAGTACATCGGAGGTCACGGCAACGCGCTGGCCGGCTGCCTCACCGACACCGGGCTCTTCGACTGGACGACATTTCCGAACATTGCGGAGACCTACAAATCACAGCCACCGCGTATGTGGGGCCTGCAGCAGCTGCGCAAGAAGGGCCTGCGCGACTGGGGCGGGACGCTGGCGGCGGAACAGGCGCACCACATTGCCGTCGGTGCGGAGACACTCGCGCTGCGCATGGAACGCATTTGCGCCAACGCGCAGGCGCTCGCCGAGTGGCTCCTGGACCAGCCGCAGGTGAGCAAAGTGCATTATCCCGGATTGGCCGGACACCCGCAGCACGAACTCGCCGGCGAGTTGTTCCGCGCCAACGGCGGCCTACTCTCGTTCGAGTTGCGCGATGGCATCGATCCTTTCGATTTTCTCAACCGGTTGCGCGTCGTGATCCTGTCATCGAACTTAGGCGACAACCGCACGCTGGCCATCCCCGTGGCGCACACGATATTCTATGAGATGGGAGCCGAACGCCGCGCGACCATGGGCATCGCAGAATCGCTGATCCGGATTTCCGTGGGAATCGAGGACGGCAAGGACCTGATCGAGGACTTCCGGCAGGCACTCGCCTAAGGGTTGGGGGAGCGCGCGAGAACCCGGCGGCGCACCCACAACGCCAGGGGAAGCCACCCCACCCAGCGCATGATGTCGATCAGGTCGTCATCCCAGCGCCAATCGTCATTGAGGTCGAAGTGCGCGCCGAAGCGATGCTCGACCTCGCCGAAGATCACGATCCAGGGAATGGCGATCGCGGGCAGCACGATCCACGCGCGGTGATGCGCCTTGAGCGAGCGCCAAAGCGGTATCGCGATCAGGCCGCCGACGACGACGATTTGCAGCGCCACGCGCGCCGCCGCGCGATCCTTGAGCAGAGGGGCCAATAGCGGCTCCCCAAGAATCATCTTGACCGCCGTCCATCCGAGCACGCCTGCGCCCAGCCAGACGATCGCGGGAAAGCGCTCCACCCAGCGCAGCACCAGCGTGGAACCCCAGACCACGATCGGAATGGATACCGCCAGCCCAAGCAGCACCAGCAGCATCGAGCCCTGCGCCGCGCCGCCAACGGCGAGCACGTTGTCCACGCCCATCACGGCGTCGGCGATGATGATGGTCCGCACGGCGTCCTTGACGCTCGTGGCTGGCCTGATTTCGTGGCCTGCGGAACTGTCCTGCGTCAGTTTCCAGCCGATGTAGATGAGCGCCAGGCCGCCGACGACGAGGAAGCCGGGGATCTTGAGCAGGTAGACGACGACCATGGTGAGGACGGCGCGAATTGCAATGGCGCCAAAGGTTCCCCACAGCACGACCTTGCGCTGCATCTCCACCGGCACATTGCGCGCGGCGAGTCCGATGACCAGTGCGTTATCGCCGGCCAACACCAGGTCGATGAGGATGATGGCGCCGAGAGCTGAGAACCACTCCGGCGAAAATAGTTGAGGTGTCATCCGCTGATATCCCGTTCGTGTACGCCTTGGGTGTCGACTGCAAGATAGTGGCCGCGATCATGCCAATCTGCCATCACCCAACGCTCGCGCGTCGTGCCGTCCACGGCGTGGAGGTGACGGTCAGGACGGTGGGTGTGGCCGTGGATCAAACGCTGCGCGCCGTGAGCGCGAAAGGCGGCGGCGACCGCGTCGGCGTTCACGTCCATGATGTATTCGGGCTTGAGCGACTTGTCGCTGCTGCTCTTGCGGCGCAGCCAGGCGGCCATGAGCCGGCGCACGACGTAGGGCAGGCGCATCAGTCGGCGCAGGGACTTGGGCGTGCGCACGCGCGCCCGGTAAGCCTGATACTCGGTGTCGTCGGTGCACAGCTCGTCACCGTGGGAGATGAGCGTGGTCACACCGTGGAGATCGATGCGCAATTGCTCCGGAAGCAACGCCGCGCCGGCTGCCTGCGCGAAGTCCTCTCCCAGCATGAAATCGCGATTGCCGCGGGCGACGAACAAGGGCACGCCGGCATCGGAAATCGCGCGCAGGGATTTCGCGATGGGAATGATGAAGGGGTCGCGCAATTGGTCGTCGCCGACCCACCAGTCGAAGAGGTCGCCCAGGATGTACACCGCGGCAGCGGCGCGCGCAGGGCCGCTTGCGAACGCGTGGAACGCCACGACCGCCGCCGGCCGGTCGGGCGACAGGTGGAGGTCGGAGAGGAAGAGCGTCGGCCGCGAGGAGCCCACTTCCTCCATCGCGTCAGCCGGGGACTTCCTCAGCCTTGAGGATCACGACGTCATCGCGCGGCACGTTCTGGTGGTGGCCCGCGGTGGCCGTCGGCACGTCCTTGATCTTGTCCACGATGTCCTTGCCCGCGATGACCTTGCCGAAGACGCAATACCCCCAGCCATTGGCACTGGGGGACGTGTAGTCGAGGAAATCGTTGTCGGCAATATTGATGAAGAACTGCGCGGTCGCCGAATGGGGATCTGACGTGCGGGCCATCGCCACTGTGTAGTTCCGGTTCTTCACACCATTGGTTGCCTCGTTGGCTACCGGCGCGCGCGTGGACTTTTGCTTCATCCCGGGCTCCATACCGCCGCCCTGGATCATGAAGCCGGGAATCACGCGATGGAACAACGTGTTGTTGTAATGTCCGTCGCGGACGTATTGCAGGAAATTGGCTGTGGATGCCGGAGAATTCTCGGCATCGAGCTCCAGCGTAATGTCGCCGTGATTGGTGTGCAGGACTACGGACATGACATGGCTCCTTGCGCTTACTGCGCAATCACTCGCGCGGACTTGATGATCACCTTCTCGACCGGCACATCCTTCGGGAATGGGCCGCCGCCTCCGGTCGCGGACTTGGCGATCTTGTTGACGATGTCCATGCCGGCGGTGACTTTGCCGAAAACCGTATAGCCCGGATTGCCCGGCGCATAGTTCAGCGACTTGTTGTCATTGACGTTGATGAAAAACTGGGACGTCGCGGAATTCGGATCGCTGGTGCGCGCCATCGCGAGCGTGCCTGGGACGTTCATGTTGCCTGCCTTGCTCGACGCCTCGGCTTCGATGGGAACGGGCGGTCGCGTCGGCTTCTGGCTGAATTCCGGCGTGAATCCGCCACCCTGGATCATGAAGCCGCTAATCACGCGGTGGAACTGGGTGCCGTCGTAGAACTTGTCATTGACGTATTGCAGGAAGTTGGCGACGGTCTTGGGTGCGGCATCCGCAAACAACTCGACCTTGATGACGCCGGCCGTCGTGTCGATCTCAACTTGTGGATTGGCGGCGAACGCGGCCGTGGCAGCAAAGGCCAGCGCGAATGCGGCCAGGGACAAGCGATGTTTCATGGTCATGCTCCTGTGGTTTGGTATTGAAACGTTTGAAGAGGTTACTTGGGTGTGTCCGCCGCCGCTGCCGGGGCCGCCACGGTGGGCGCCACGGCAACGGCCGGCGTTGTCGCCGTGGTCACCGGCACCGGTGGTTTCATGCCGAGTACATCACGCACGAGTTGCAGCTTCGGTGGCGCGGTCCGGTTCCTGTTGTCGCGCGCGATGGCCTTCTCGTAGTTCATCCCGGCCAGCCGGGCATACACGTCGCCGAGATTTTCGTATGCAATGACATAGTCCGGCGCCGCCAGTAGAGCGGCCACGAGTTCGTCGCGCGCAGCCTCGTAGTTGCCCTTCTTCGCATAAAGGACGGCCAGATTGTTGCGAACTTCCGGCAACTCAGGGAAATCGGCGACGAGGGCCGCATACACGACGATTGCCTCGTCGGTCTTGTCGGCCTCGGCCAGTGCGACCCCTTTCTGGAATCGCGCCTGGGGCTCTCGCGGCCGTTCGGCCAGGAGGCCATCCAGGATAACGATGGCCTCGGCGTATTTCTTATCTCCAATGAGGCTGCGTGCATCCTTCAAGCCCTTGGTGTAGGCCTTGCGGGTCGCTTCGGACATTTCGCGGGGATCGACCGTAGGGGCCGTCGTTTGCGCCCACGTCGTCAAGGTGGACAGGCCCAGCGCAATTGCGAAGAGGAGGGAAATAGGGCGCATGCGCGGATTCTAGCAGCCCGCGCCAGTACCCCGGCGCTGAGCCGGCCGGCCTATCCGCGCAAGCGGGCGACCGTGGCGTCAATCAGGCGGCGGGCAATGGAGACGTTGGGTGGCAGCGGTGGCAGGGCGTCGAGGCCGAACCATCGCGCGTCGGCAATCTCCGCATCCTCCAGCCGGATGTCACCGCCGGCGTACTCTGCGGTGTAGGCGATCATCAGGGAGTGCGGGAAGGCCCATGACTGGCTCGCGAAGTAGGTGATGTCCTCGACCTCAACGCCCACTTCTTCTCGCACCTCGCGGCGTACACAATCCTCGATGGTTTCACCAGGCTCGACAAAGCCTGCCAACGCGCTGTAGACGCCATTGACGAAACGATGCGAGCGCGCGAGGAGGACTTCGCGGCCGCGTGTGACCAGCGCCATCATCGCAGGCGAAACCCGTGGATAGGCCACATAACCGCACTTCGGACATTCCTTGGCCCGCTCGTCCCCCTTGTTTCGTGTCGGCGTGCCGCAGCGTCCGCAATATTGATGCGTGCGGTCCCACTCCACGACCTGGAATGCCCGCCCCGCCAGGGCCAGCAACGGGTCGGGAATGCGCAGGAACAGCGAACGCAACCCGACAAAGCGAAGGCCCCCGGGTTCCGGTGCGTGGTCCGGCAGCGACACCGCGACGCAGGAAACTGCGCCAAGGTTTCCGAGAAAGTGCGGCGACCCGATCACGCCTGCGGCGACGAGCGCGGCAAAGGCCGGAATCGTTGGCGCATCCTCCGTGCCTCCTACCAATATTTTGCCGTCGCGGTAGGCGAACGCGTAGCTCTCCTCGCCGAAGGCTTCCGGCATGACATGCAAGGGGGTGAATCCTGGGGGCGTGTACATTGGTTTCTGGTGTTTGCAGGGGCGCGCTGCCGTACCCTGACAGCTTAGCGCATCAGCGCAAAGCTGAAGGCGGGCTCGCGTATAATTCCCTGTTTTGCCAAAGGAATTCGCCATGGAAGCCGAGCAGCTCAACGCCCTCGCCAATACGCTCACCGACCTGTCCACGCGCACGCGTGAACTGCGGAGGTATCTTTGACTTCGACGTCAAGGCGGAGCGCCTAGGCGCGGTTTCGAAGGAGCTGGAAGACCCGAAGATCTGGGACAACGCGCAGCGTGCGCAGGAACTGGGCCGGGAGAAAAAGCAGCTCGAGGGGGTCGTCGAAGCATTGACGCAATTGCATTCGGACTTGGCGGACAGCTCGGAATTGTTCGCGCTGGCGCGCGCCGAGGGCGATGACGCGACGATAGGATCAGTGCGGGCCGACGTCGCGAAGATCGGCAAGGTCGTCGACGATCTCGAGTTCCGGCGGATGTTCAATCAGCCGCTCGATCCCGCCAACTGCTTCATCGACATCCAGGCCGGCAGCGGCGGCACCGAGGCACAGGACTGGGCGTCAATGCTGATGCGTATGTACCTGCGTTACTGCGAGCGCAAGGGTTATCGCACCGACGTGCTCGAGGAGTCCGACGGCGAAGTCGCCGGCATCAAGAGCGCATCGATCAAGGTCGAGGGCGACTACGCCTACGGCTTCCTGCGCACGGAAGTCGGCGTGCATCGGCTGGTACGCAAAAGTCCGTTCGATTCCAATGCGCGGCGGCATACGTCGTTCGCCAGCGTCTTCGTCTATCCGGAGGTCGACGACTCGATCGTCGTGGACATCAATCCGGCGGACCTGCGCATCGATACGTATCGCGCGTCAGGCGCGGGCGGCCAGCACGTCAACAAGACCGATTCCGCGGTGCGCATCACCCACTTGCCCACGAATATCGTCGTGCAATGCCAGAACGACCGCTCGCAGCACCGCAATCGCGCTGAAGCCATGGCGATGCTGAAGTCGAAGCTCTACGAACACGAGTTGCGAAAACGCCAGGCCGAGCAGCAGAAGCTGGAAGACTCCAAGACCGACATCGGCTGGGGCCACCAGATCCGGTCCTATGTGCTCGACCAGTCCCGGATCAAGGACCTGCGCACGAACTACGAGGTCGGCAACACGCAAGCCATACTTGACGGCGATCTCGACGATTTCATTGCCGCGAGCCTGAAGCAGGGAGTGTAAAAAATGTCCGACAAGAACAATCCGCCGGCGGCAGAGCCGCCGGTCGACGAAAACCAGATCATCGCGGAGCGTCGCGGCAAGCTCGCTGCGCTGCGCGCGCAGGGGAATGCCTATCCCAACGACTTCCGCCGCGATTCGCTGGCCGCCGACCTCCACGCCAAGTTCGGCGCCATCGCCAACGAGGAACTGGAGCTGAAGGGGATTGCAGTGGCGATCGCCGGGCGCATGGTGTTGAAGCGTGTGATGGGCAAGGCGTGCTTTGCGACCGTGCAGGACATGTCCGGACGCATCCAGCTCTACGTGACGCTCGACGCATTGGGACAGGACAAGCTCGACGCGTTCAAGCACTGGGACCTGGGCGACATCGTCGGTGCGACGGGCCAGCTCTTCAAGACGCGCACCGGCGAACTGTCGGTCAAGGTGAGCGAAGTCCGGCTGCTCGCCAAGGCGCTGCGGCCACTGCCGGAAAAATTCCACGGCATGACCGACCAGGAGCAGCGCTACCGCCAGCGCTATGTCGATCTCATCACCAACGAGTCGACGCGCGACGTTTTCATAAAGCGCTCGCAGATCGTGCAGGCGATCCGCACGTTCTTTGTGCAGCGCGCCTATCTTGAGGTCGAGACGCCGATGATGCATCCCATCCCTGGTGGCGCCGCGGCGCGCCCCTTCGTCACGCACCACAACGCGCTGGACATGCAGATGTTCATGCGCATCGCGCCGGAGCTCTACTTGAAGAAGCTGGTGGTCGGCGGGCTCGAGAAGGTGTTCGAGATCAACCGCAACTTCCGCAACGAGGGCATCTCGACCCGGCACAACCCGGAATTCACAATGCTCGAGTTCTACGAGGCCTATCAGGACTACCACTACCTCATGGACCTCACCGAAGCGCTGCTGCGCGAGGTGGCGCAGACGGTGGTCGGTTCCACGACCGTCGAGTACCAGGGCACGTCCATCGACCTGGGCAATCCCTTCGACCGCCTGACGATGGCGAAGGCCATCGCCAAGTACAACCCGGAACACTCGAAGCAGGACCTGGAGCGGCCGGAATATCTCAAGGCGGCCCTGGAGCGCGCGCACGTCGAGGTACTTCGCACTGACGGGCTGGGCGTGCTCCAGCTCAAGATGTTCGAGGAAACCACGGAAGCGAAGCTGATCCAGCCGACCTTCATTGTCCAGTACCTGACGGACGTCTCACCTCTCGCGCGTGCCAATGATGCCGATCCGACGATCACGGATCGCTTCGAGCTGTTCGTCACGGGCCGCGAACTGGCCAACGGCTTTTCCGAGCTCAATGATCCCGAGGATCAGGCCGCGCGATTCCAGGCGCAGGTCGACGCGCGCGCGGCGGGCGACGAGGAGGCGATGTACTTCGACGCCGATTATCTGCGCGCGATGGAGTATGGATTGCCACCAACGGCGGGGGAGGGTGTCGGCATCGACAGGCTGGTAATGCTCCTGACCAACTCGCCGTCAATCCGCGACGTGATCCTGTTTCCGCAACTCAAGAAAGAGTCCTGACCGAAGGGGCGAGGG
>JBDTPJ010000124.1:0-8708 GCA_039932755.1 Betaproteobacteria bacterium | reverse complement strand
GGCGATTCCAGCGCCGCAACGGGAATGACCTTCTTATCGGTTCGCGCTGCTGGCCAGTCCGGCTGCAGCGTGACGTGCTCGATCGAAAACTCCTGCGTCAGCATCCGTTGCGCGGCCGCCAAGGTCTGCGGCCACGCCGACCCGTCGGCCAGCACGATATGCGCGGAGAGCGCGGCGCGCTCGGCCGTCATATTCCACACATGCAGGTCGTGCACCCCGTTCACACCCGGGAGGCGTGCCATCGCCTGGCCGATCGCGTTGTAGTCGAGATGCCTGGGGACACTCTCCATCAGAACGCCGGTCGATTGCTTCAAAAGTTGCAGCGTTGACCGCAGGATCAGGAGCGAGACGACCAGCGACAGGATAGGATCGATGGGCATCCACCCGGTCGCCATGATGACGCCGCCGGCAACGATCGCGGCGAGTGAACCCAGGAGGTCGCCCATCACGTGAATCATCGCGCCACGCGTATTCATCGATCCCGAAACCCGCGAAAGTAGCCACGCGCAAAGGACGTTCACTCCCAACCCCGCCAGCGCCACGGCGAATACGGTCTGTCCTTGCACGGGCGTGGGTTCCAGCAGCCGGCGCACCGCCTCGATGGCGATGACGGCTACCACCGCAAGCATGACGATCGCGTTGACGAACGCCGCCAGGACTTCCGCGCGGCCATAACCATATGATGCGCGCTGTGAGGGCGCGCGCCGCCCTACTGCATTCGCGAACAATGCCAATCCCAGCGCGGCCACATCGGTGACCATGTGTCCGGCGTCGGACAGGAGCGCCAGCGATCCCGCCATCCACCCCGCCACGATCTCGAGGAGTGCGAAACCCGCGGTCAGCAGCAGCACAGTCCATAGCGCGCGCTGTACCCGCGGGTCCCCGCCGGGCGAAACGTGAGCGTGCACTTGTCTGCCATGATCATGACCATGAGAGTGCGCGGCGGATGAAGGGGGGGACGGGTTCATGACGTCGGTGACGATCTCCGCGCTATTGTGCCCTCCCCGCGACGAGGCGCGCTAGCCGCCCGCATCGAACTGAATCGGGCCGGCGTTCTCCGGCCACCGCGCCGTCTTGTCGGCGTAAAAGGCAGAGATACGGTCCATGTCCGCCGCTACATCGCCGGTCAGGTTGACATAGCCGCCCACGCCCGTCTCGCGGCGCCGATAGTCGATGAACGACAGCGCCACGGGCACGTTGGCCGCGCGCGCCAGGTGATAGAAGCCACTCTTCCAATACGCCGTGCGGCCGCGTGTTCCTTCCGGCGCCACCACCAGCTTGAAGTCGTCTTGGGCAGCAAACTGCAGGGCAAGGGAAGCGATGACGCCCGTGCCGCCGCTGCGGTCCACGGGCATGCCGCCCCATCGCCGCAAACAGGCGCCCAGCAGCGGCTTGGCGAACAGCGAGTTCTTGGCGATGAAGCGAAAATGGACTCCGACCAGCCACTTGGCCATCAGCCCGCAGGGAAAGTCCCAGTTGGACGTGTGCGGATAGAACACCACGACGCAGCGCGTCGGCACCGGTTGCGCGAGGACGACGCGCCAGCCTGCCCGGCGAAGCACCCAGGCGGCGAAACGCGCGCGAAAACCGGGCACGAGCGGTGCGTCGACATAAGGCGCGGGAGGGAGCGGAGTTCGGGCCAAGGGATTGCGCCGGCGGGCTTCTGCATGCCCCATTCGGCGCCAGCCAAGTTTAGCAAACGGCTCCCGCTGCGCGACGGTAAAATGCGGTTCATGGTCCACACGGTTTGCACTACTGTTCCCATCTCGGCTTCCTCCACCATGTCCACTGCCATTTTGTCCGTTCCGTCGGCAATTTCGTCCCTCTCCGACCGCATCGACGCCTTGCTGCCCCAAACGCAATGCGCGCGATGCGGCTTTGCTGCCTGCCGGCCGTATGCCGACGCCCTGGCGCAAGGTACAACCGAACTCAATCGCTGCCCTCCCGGTGGCACGGCGCTGATTACCGCGCTCGCTATGCTCACGGGACGCAACCCACGGCCCATTGCGCCGGAATGTGGACCGACCACACCGTTCATGGTCGCAGTCATCGACGAGGCGGTGTGCATCGGCTGCACGCTATGCATCCAGGCTTGTCCAGTCGATGCCATCCTGGGCGCGCAAAAGCGCATGCATACGGTGTTGCCTTCGCTGTGTTCGGGATGTGAACTCTGCGTGGCGCCGTGTCCGGTCGACTGCATCACCCTGCAAGGGGTCGACCGCGTGTGGACCACGGAAAATGCCACGCAAGCGCGAGAGCGATTCGCCGGACGCGCGGCAAGGCTGGCGCGTGGCGAACGCGTTGCGCGGCCCGCAGCAACCCCGAACACAACCGCGGGCGCGACCCCAGGCGCAACACCGGCCACGACCCGGGCATCCGTGCCAGACCCGACTCTTGCCAGCAGCGATGCCCATGACCGCGCCCACAGGCAGTCCGCTGTAGCTGCCGCCCTGGCGCGCGCGCGCGCGCGGCGCGGCGCCGTGCCGACGGAAAATTCATGAGCACACCGCGTTTCCGATCGCGCCGTTTCGCGATGGCCGCGACCGTACTCGCCTTGCTTCTGAAAGTCTCAATTGCCATGAGTCAACCGCTGTCGATCGACTTTTCGGAACGCCTGGACAAGCTCTGGGAGTTCAGCAAGCCCGCGGAATCCGCGATACGGTTTTCCGAAGAACTTGCGAAACATCCGGCCGGATCGCGCGAAGCGCTCGAAACCGCGACCCAGATCGCCCGGACGCAGTCGCTTCAGCGCCAATTCAAGGAAGCAGATGCAACGCTCGACGGCGTCGCGCCATTGCTGGACAAGGTTCCCGTGCGTGTGCGCGTGCGCTACCTGCTGGAGCGCGGGCGCACGCGCAACTCCGGCGGCGACAAGGCGGCGTCGGTCCTCCTGTTCACCGAAGCCGTGACACTGTGGAACAGCGACACCCTGCCCGGCGCCGACTACTATCGCGTCGATGCATTGCACATGCTGGGCATTGCGACGCCGCCCGCTGAGCAAATAGTCTGGACGCGCAAGGCGCTGGCGGCTGCGGGGGCCTCCCCCGATCCGCGCGCGCGCGGCTGGCGCGCATCGTTGCTCAACAACATCGGCTGGTCCTACTTCGATGCAGGCGATCCGGCCACGGCACTCACCTTCTGGCAGAAAGCGCTTCCGCTCCGACAGGCCGCAGGTGATTCCGAAGCGATCCGGGTGGCGAAATGGACAATAGCGCGCGGATATCGCGCGACAGGCAAGCTGGACGACGCGGAGCGGATCCAGAAAGCACTGGTCGTGGAAATGGAAAAGGCCAAGGAGCCCGACGGCTACGTCTATGAAGAGCTGGCTGAAATCGCGGTCGCGCGTGGGAACAAGACACTCGCCGCGCCTTGGGCGGCCAAGGCTTATGAACTACTCAAGGACGACGGTTACCTCAAGGCCAACGAAGCCGCGCGCCTGCAGCGCCTGGCCGAGTTGGGCACCGGCATGGTCAAAGCCAAATGAACCCATCCAAACGGCGCGAGATTTTCGAGCGCCTGCGCATGCTCAATCCGCATCCCACGACCGAACTCGCGCACCTTTCGCCTTATGAATTGCTGGTCGCGGTCGTGCTCTCCGCGCAGGCGACCGACAAGAGCGTCAACAAGGCCACCGCGAAGCTGTTTCCGGTCGCCAACGCGCCGGCCGCCATGGTGAAGCTTGGCGTCGACGGACTGATTCCCTACATCAACGCGATCGGACTCTTCCGCGGGAAGGCGAAGAACGTGATTGCGCTCTCGGATATCCTGCTTCGAGAGCATGCTGGCAACGTGCCCGCCGACCGGGCCGCGCTGGAGGCATTGCCCGGCGTTGGCCGAAAGACCGCCAACGTCGTGTTGAACACCGCGTTCGGACAACCGACGATCGCCGTGGACACCCACATCTTCCGCGTGGCCAATCGAACAGGATTGGCGCCCGGCAAGGATGTCGACGTCGTCGAGCGCGGCCTCATGAAGTTTGTGCCCGACGAGTTCAAGCAGGACGCGCATCACTGGCTGATCCTGCACGGTCGCTACACGTGCATCGCGCGCACGCCGAAGTGTCCGGAATGCGCGATCCGCGACCTTTGCGAATTTCGCGGCAAGACCAAGGGGCCGATTCCCCCGTCCTTCGCACCGTTACGCGACTAGCGTGAACAGGTCCTGAAGCCCGCCATGTTCAACCCCTCGCGCGACGAGGCCCGGCGCTTCCTGAACGGCGCATGGGCCAAGCAAAGGGCGCAACAACCACTCACTGCACTGGAGAAAATTGCCGCCGACCTGATCGCGTTGCACCCCGAGTATCACGCGACCTTCGACTATCCCGACCGCCATGTCGAACGTGACTTCTCACCGGAGACCGGCGATATCAACCCGTTCCTGCACCTGTCATTGCATCTCGCGGTGGCCGAGCAACTTGCGATCGATCAGCCGCCAGGCATTCGCGCGCAATTCGAGCGGCTGCGCGCATCACGGGGCGACGAGCATGCCGCCCTCCATGCCGTCCTAGAATGCCTGGGCGAAGTGATCTGGAGCGCGCAACGCCTGCGCACAACGCCCGATGCCGCACTGTACCTGGAGTGCCTTGCGCGGCAACGCTGACTACAACATCATTCGCGCGTATTTTTTGGCTTTCGCGGGAACGACGTCAGTGTCAGGCGATCTCGATCCTGCAGGTGACCCACCCCACGCGGCACGAGCCGACGCGAACATTTAAGGCACCGCGCCCGCGCACTGCCCAGGAGACAGTACGCGCGCCGGTGGTTCCGTTCGTGTGCGGGCCATACAACGCCCCGGTGCCGGAATACATGCCGCGCCCCCAGCCATCGAGGTGACCGATCTCGCGGTGCGCAAGGCTTGGCTCCGCCAGTTCACAGTCTTCGCAAGCGACGTCGGCCCATAACGGCTCGTTGTGCGTAAGCGCCTTGGCCGAGTCCAGGATGAACGTCGGCAGATAGCCGTTGTTCGCGACGGTCAGCGTCACGCGGGTCAGGCCGGGCGCCAGCGTCGTGGTCTCGACCGCATCGATCGCGACCACCGGCGCCAGTGCCGCAACGCGCAGGAAATGCGCGGATTGCGACGTGCAGGTTCCCGGCATTTCCGACGGCGGCGGATTCCACATACCGACACGGGGATCCACGCCGCCGACTTCCACTTCGCCCAATTGCGGATGGGTGAACTTGCGCCAAGGCAGGATTGACCGGCCTTCGTTGTGATCGCGATCCCAGACCGCAATGCGCAGGATGTCGTCGCGAGTGAGGTGCGAGTAGTGGTCGACAAAGCGCTTCTTGCGCTCGAAACCCACTTGCTTGAAGAGATCCCACAGCTCGACGACGTAGGCAATCGCGCCACGCTGGTAATAGGCGTAGTCGGACAGGTCGCCATGCAGTGGCTTGTCCGGCTCGTAGAGGAATTCCTCGTTGCCGGACACCATCGGATAGCCGGTGAGTTCTTCCGCCCACGCGCCGAGCTGGCGATATAGCGCCAAGTCGCCGGGATTCATCTTGGTGTCGGGCTTGTCGCCCAGCGGCCGGATGAAGCAGCCGCCAAACGTGTGCAGGTTGAGCCAGAGGAAAATTTCCGGATGCTGCGCACTGAAGTCGACCACCGCGCGCGATTCGATTTCGCTCAGCGGAAATGCGCCCGCACCCTCCTGCGTGGAATCCGGTGCCCACGCATAGGGAAAGTTGCGATTGAGGTCGGTCTGGTTGTCGGAAAGATAATAGGGCGACGGCACGTTGGCCCCGTCGAAATTCTCGATGACGCCTTCCGGATAGACCTTGTAGTAGGGTGGCGGGTCGTCTATTCCACGTGGCAACATGAGGCCCGGAAAGTCAGCTGATTCGACCAGTTCTCCGCCGTCATCGCGTACTCGCATGGCCAAGGCCAGCCCATCGCCGTCCACATCCTGGCCACGCCAGTGGGCATGCGCCTTGGCCGGTCGCTCGTCGCGCGGAATGGAGCGCACGTAGCGGCCCGTGGTCAATACGGCTTCGGCGCCATCGGGCGACATCCTTGGCAATACAAAGAACCGCACGTCGCGCAGCCGCGCCGCCACCGCCTTCGACATGCTCAATCCCGGCGGCGCGTCCTCACCCGACAAATGCAGGCGCAGCACATCTTCGGCAATCGCCAGCGCCACGCTGGAGCCGCAGGTTTCGCTCGCATGCATGTTGCCGTCGACCCAGGCACTGGGCCGAACGCGATCCGGATCGGGGCCGACCGTAAGCAGCCAGAGCTCGCGACCTTCCGGTGTCTTTCCGATCGACGACACGCGGCACAGGTTGGGAAACGCATCGGCCCAGCCATGCACCTGCTGCGTGAGTTCGTCGTAGGAAAGAAAGCCCTGCCGAAAGCCGCGCGAAAGTTTGTCGAGTCTGGATAGGAGAGCAGTAGTCACTTGGGTCTCGGGTAATAGAGGTAAATGAGGCGTCGGGTGGCGCAGTACTCAGGCAAATTTCAAGTACAGGTGAAAAAAAGGCGCACCGGGCGCCTGTTTCTTCCTGCTCATGGCGCACTGCTCCGCGCCATGGCGATCTCACATCCGCGTCTGCACGACCGGATTCAATGAGCCGTAATACGCAGCAACGTCGTCGATCTCTTTCTGCGTGAGGCCCGCTGCCATACCGACCATGATCGGATTCTTGCGTGCCTGGCTTTTGTAGTCGCGCAGAGCCTTGGCCATGTAGTCGGGATACTGGCCGGCCAGTTTAGGATAATCGGGTACGGTGCTGACGCCATCCATGTTGTGGCAGGCAGCGCAAACTTCCTGCGCCTTTTTCTTGCCGGCCTCTATGTCCGCGGCAGCCACTTGGCCCGCAACCAATGCTGATGCGATGGCAAGTACGCGAAACAGTTTCGAGTTCACGTTCCGATGCGCTTTCATATGACGGCCCTCATTTGACCGCAGTTTGCAGCGGGGCCTGCGCGTAGTAGGCAGCGATATCGGCCATGTCCTGGTCAGTCAGCGACGCGGCAATCGCGTCCATGGATGGGTGGCTGCGTTGCCCGGCGCGATATTCCTTGAGCGCCGCGATGATATAGGTCGAATGCTGGCCTGCGATTTTCGGCACGCGGTAGACCTCGGGGTAGGCCGTGCGCCAGCCCAGGATGCCATGGCAGCCCTGACACATCTGGACCTTTTGCGAACCCCGTTGAGGATCGCCCGGGGGTGCGGCAGTTTGCGCGCCAGCCGCGGTCCCTCCCATCAAGGTAGCCAACGCCAACGCGGCAAGGGCAGTGCGCAATGGGAGTCGTGTCATGGTCTGGTTCAAATTTTCAGTGCCTGTGATGGCAAATGGGTGGGGCAAATGGGGTGTGCCAACTGAAGGCGCGCCGACATTGCAAAAGATAATCTTGCGATTTTAGGGGGATAGGGGCAGCGCGGTCAAACGGCGCGATGTCCGGCAATTCAACGTTCGAGAAACTGGAGCTTTTCCTTGACGTCTTTCCAGTCGTCCGCGTCCGGTGGACCCGGCTTGCGCTCGATGATCGGCTTCCACTTCTTGGCCAATTCCGCATTCAGCGCCAAAAACGGCTGCTGCTCGGCCGGTACGTCGTCCTCGGCAAAAATCGCCTCCACCGGGCATTCGGCCACGCAGAGCGTGCAATCGATGCACTCATCCGGATCGATCACCAGGAAATTGGGACCTTCGCGAAAACAATCGACCGGGCAGACATCGACACAATCGGTGTATTTGCAGCGGATGCAGCTTTCGGTGACAACGTAGGTCATGGCCGGACTCTGTGGCGATACGCGGGAATACTTGAATTTTAGCAGATTGGCCCCCACTGTCGGCTGTACGAAGCCAAACCCGCGTCACTCACTTGGGTGAAGCTTGCGTGAATTTGACGGTTCGGCTACCGTTACCCCAAGCGAGGCGCCGCAAATCGTACGAAACGTCGACCTGGCGCGTTTCCCAAGAGAGGAATTTCCATGAATGCTGCAATCAAACACGTCTCGGATGCAACGTTCGACAAGGACGTGCTTCAGTCCGGCAATCCAGTGCTGGTCGATTTTTGGGCCGAGTGGTGCGGCCCGTGCAAGATGTTCGCGCCTGTGCTGGACGAAGTCGCCAAGGAATACGGCGGCAAGATCACCGTGGCCAAGCTCGACATCGACGCCAACCCATCCACGCCGGGGAAATACGGCATTCGCGGCATTCCGACGGTCATCCTCTACAAGGGCGGCCAGCCCCATGCGCAAAAGGTCGGCGCGCTGACCAAGTCGCAATTGACTGCGTGGATTGACAGCAACATCTAACCGCTATAATCTGCTGTTCGACAAGCACGGCCCGCAGCCTTAGCGAAAGGCTCCCCGCGCCGCCTGCCAGGCCCCTTCCGATGAGACGGGGCAGCAAAGCAAACAAGCTTCAAATTCAGTAGCGCCCCCGGGCGCCGCCCCGTTGCAGTTTGCGGCGCGCCGGTTCCAAACCCGACTCCCGAAAGTTACCTGCGGTCTCCGCGTGCCGGCCTTTCCGGCCCGCCCTCCCCAAGCCGTTCCGGCCTACCCTTCCGCGTCCATACCGGTTTCAACCTCCCGTTCACTCCCCGGTTCCTCCCTCAGTCTTCTTCATCTTCCCTCATCTTCCCTTCGCACCATGCATCTATCCGACCTCAAAGCCAAACACGTCTCCGAACTGATCGAACTCGGCAACTCGAATGAAATCGAGGGCGCCAACCGGATGCGCAAGCACGACCTCATCTTCGCG
>JBDTPJ010000123.1:0-8936 GCA_039932755.1 Betaproteobacteria bacterium | reverse complement strand
GTCCAGCCCAACGCCTACGGCTACGACAACAGCTGCACGACGGACGCCCTCGCGACGTTCGGGCCACAGGCACGCGGCATTGCGACCGTTCCCGTCGATGTCACAGACGCCGAATTGAAACACCTCCATACCGCCGGCATTCGCGGCGCGCGGCTATATATGCTGCCGTATGGGTATTTCACATGGGACGATGTGCGCACTATCGCGGCGCGCGTGGCGTCGCTGAACTGGCACGTGCAAGTGCAACTGGACGGGCGTTACCTGCCGCAGGTCGAGAAGTTGCTGCTTGACTTGCCTACCAATGTAGTCATCGACCACAACGGCAAGTTCATGGAGCCGGTGGCACCGAGCGATTCGACGTTTCTCGCGCTGCTGCGACTGCTCGATACGGGTCGCGTCTGGATAAAACTATCGGCGCCGTACGAAACATCAAAGACCGGCGCGCCGCGCTATGAGGATGTGAGCGCGCTGGCGCGTGCGCTAGCCAAGCATAATCCCGACCGCTGCTTGTGGGCGAGCAACTGGCCGCATCCCGGCCAGAAGACGCCGCCCGAAAGCGCGGCCATGCTCGACCTGCTGCTTGACTGGGCGCCGGACGAGGCGGTGCGCCAGAAAATCCTGGTCGACAATCCGGCGCTGCTCTACGGCTTCTAGGTAGTGTCAGTCTCCCGGCGCTGCGTTGCCGCCGCAACTGCCCGCGCGACCGAGCGAGGCGTTGATGACGGTTACGTCACGCCTGGCGTTCGTGCCGCTGGCGGGCCGCATCGAGATGATCCAATGCCCCACGCTCATCGTTCCCACTCAGATTGCGGGCACATTGGCAGAAGAGCACGTACCTCCTCCCCTTGGACTGGGCCTGGCAAGCCGCAATTCCTACACGAAAAACGCCCTTTGTCCGATGGGTCAGGCGTGGCGTTGTACATATCCTAAGTTCTGGGAATTGTTCCCTGCTACGGAGGATCCCCTCATGAAGACAACGCTCAAGTGGAAGTATGCCGTTCTCGCCATCGCCACATCGCTGGCGCTAGGAGTGTCCGCAGCCCACGCGGAAGGTGATACCAATACGGCCACCGCGACGGGCAAGCAAAACGCGACGGCCATCGGCGCCGGAACCGGCGCGGTTGCCGGTGCCGTCGTGGGCGGCCCGGTCGGTGCCCTCGTTGGAGCGGGCGTCGGCGCCTATGTGGGCCATGAAGGCACGGATGCCAACGGCCACGTCCCGACCTCACGCAACGCAGACGGCACGGTCAGGAAGGCTCAAGCCGCCCTGAACATCAAGGGTTACAGCGTGGCGGTGGACGGCCGTTTCGGTCCCAACACGCAAAGCGCCGTACGCAACTTCCAGGAGCAGAATGGCCTTGCGGCCAGCGGCACGCTTGATAGCGCGACGCTGAATGCGCTGGGCGTGCGCAGCTGATCGATCGTCCGAAGGTAGCGTCATGCATGGCCGCCCCCGGGGCGGTCGTGCATGTTGGCTAGCGCACATACATCACGATGCATCAAACCTATAGTGCCTTGTGCCGAAGGCGGTGAAGCAGTGCCTGCCGGCCGCGCATCGCCGTTCAACCTGGAGGCAACAATGAAATTCACCAAACCTACGACCGTACGCACCCTCATCGCTGCGAGCGCGCTGATCCTTTTCGGCGCCTGCACAAATATGGGCCCGATGAAAATGGCGATGGTAAACGTCGCGATGACCGGCGCCAATGAGGTTCCCCCCGTGTCCACCACGGCCCTTGGCACGGGCACGGTGACGGTCAAGGACGACAAGTCCGTGACGGCCAAGATCACGATCACCGGCATGACCACGACGGCGGCCCACATTCACATGGGTGCAGCCGGCGCCAATGGACCGGTGATCGTTCCCTTCACGCGGACCGCCGACAACACGTTCGAAGCACCTCCTGGCGCCAAACTCAGCGACGCGCAGTACGACGCCTACAAGGCCGGCAACCTGTACGTCAATGCGCACAGCAATGCCAACCCCGGTGGCGAAGTCCGCGCGCAACTGAAGCCGTAATTTCGGAACGTGTACTGACATCCCGCCGCGTGGCCCCAGCCGTGCGGCAGGGTTTTGGCGTCTGCCCCGCTCGTCCCCCAAGCACTACGCGGGTAACTCACCGCAAATATATTCAACCAAACAGTTGACAATATTTTGTGATGGGAACATATTCAACTCCATGGTTGATTATTCCAGCTCTGCCCAGCTAGACCTCGTCTTCCACGCACTGGGAGATCCCACGCGCCGCGCCATGCTGCGTCAACTGGCGCAGCAGGAGCACACCGTAAGCGAACTGGCTGAACCTTTCAGCATGTCGCTGGCGGCGGCGTCCAAGCACGTGAAGACGCTGGAGCACGCCGGGCTGGTGCGTCGGACCATACGCGGCCGTACCCACTACTGCCGACTCAACCCGCAGCCGCTGAGTGATGCCGATGACTGGCTGCGCTCATACGAAAGGCTGTGGTCACAACGGTTGAAGGCGCTCGAAGAGCTTCTTCGCCATCCCGAAAAGGAGTGAATCATGGAAATGACCCTCACCAGCACCGATCGCATCGAGCAGCAAATCCGTCTCAAGGCCACCCGTACGCGCGTCTGGCGCGCGCTGACCATCCCCACGGAGTTCGGCAAGTGGTTTGGCGTGACGCTGACGGGCGACAGCGTAAGGCCTGGCACAGTCCTGCGCGGCCCCTCGAGCTGCGGAAATGGGGACAAGATCTTCGAGGCCACTGTGGAAGCGGTCGAGCCGGAGGTCCGCTATTCGCTGCGCTGGCACCCGTATGCGGTCGAACCCGGCGAGCCGACGACGCTGATCACGTTCACGCTCGAGGATGTTCCGGGCGGAACGCTGCTGAACGTGGTCGAGACGGGCTTCGACAAGGTTCCGGCGGCGCGGCGCGCGAAATCGTTCGAGATGAACACCAAGGGCTGGACCATGCAGATGGAGAACATCGCCAGGTATCTCACCGCAGCCTGAACTACGGATAGAACGCCGGCGCGTGCCTCATCGTCGCGCTTTGCGGCTTGTCGTGATTGATCCACAACTGCGCCTTGTTCTGCGCAATTGTCTCAGCCATGCGCTGCATCGACGCTACGGAAGCTGTCTTGTCGAAGTTGATGGCCGGCACGCGCTTGGCATCCCAATTGTCCTTCAGATGAACCGCATCGCCCGATAGCAGGACGGCGCCGGTCTCCGGCAGCTTGACCAGCAGCGACTGGTGTCCGGCGGTATGTCCCGGCGTGGAAAGAATCGTCACACTGCCGTCGCCAAACACATTGAAGTCGCCGTCGAGTTTGTTTACCGGATGCGATGCCTTGAATCGCGGCGAGCCGTCCTGGTTCGGCCAGTCATATTCGGCCTTTTGTACCAGCAATACTGCTTGCGGGAAAAGTTCGACATTGCCGATGTGATCCGGATGCGAGTGCGATACCGCAACGTATTTGATATCCGCGGGCTTGACGCCGACCTTTTCGAGTGCGCCCGCGAGTGTGCCGGTGCGCCGCCAGGCGTTGGGATCGGCGGACGGTGTCGCAAAGATCGCATCCGGCAGGCCGGTGTCCCACACCATCCAATCATTGCCGTGCTTGATGAGATAACACGTATCCACGAAATCGATGGGCTTGCCCACGTTGACTCCCGGCGTCCACGGAGCCACGTCCGGTGCGGTGCGCTCGCCGCACTCGATCACATAGAGCCGATCTGCCGTCCCCTGTGCAGCGACGGGCTGCACCAGCAACGCCAATGCGAATGAAGCAACAATTGCGGCGTACGTTCTCATCGAGGTCTCCCTTATTTGCGTTTGTTCAAGTCGATGTCGAGATATTTCCAGTAGGTGGAGAACACAAACGGGCGCATGCCCAGTAGCCACGGCTGCACGTACGTGCTCTCCAGCCGGAAATAAACCGGCAGCAGCGGCATGAAGGTGCGCGCGACGTCGTTCATCGCGCGCGCCATCCTGATCTGCTCGTCGTCGGATGCGGCCCGCACGAACTGGTCGGCGGCGCGATCGTAGTCTGCGTTGTGGAATTGGACCGTGTTGACGCGAAGCGGCTGCTTGCCGTGCAGCTGCGCGTGCTGGTTGTAGCCGGAGGGCGAGCCGCCGAACCCACCCTGGTACATCTGGAACTTGCCTTTTTCCAGGTTCTTGACCATCTCCTGGAACGGCATCAGGTCGTAGTCGGTGCGCAGGCTCAGCGCCTCCATGTTCTTCTTCCACAACGTCTGCACTTCGCGCGAGGCACCGCCCGTACGCAGCGAGAGCGTGAGTGTGAGCTTGCCGCCGGGTCGGCGCCGATAGCCGTCCGGATCGCGCTTGTCATAGCCAAAGCGGTCGAGCAGCGCATTGGCCGTAGCAGGGTCGTACAAGGACTTAGGCGGCAGCGCGGGGTCGTGGCCGCCCACACCCGGCGGAATCATCTGGCCGGCCGGCAGCGCCTGGCCCGCGAGCACGATACCGATGAGTGATTCCGAGTCCCAACCCAATGCGATCGCGCGCCGCAGCGCAATCTTTTCCTTGGTCATGCCGCCGATCACCGGATCCTTGGTATTGAAGTACAGCGCAAACAGGAACGGCTCCGCGTGCACCAGCCGCGCGATGCCGCGCGCGGCATAGTCCGGCTTCAGCTTGTCGCCCGCCAGCAGACGCGTGGCGATCTCGCCGCGCAACTGCACATAGTCGAGACCGCCCTGCTCGAACAGCAGCAAGCGCGTGATGTCCTCGTCGATCAGGTTGACTTCGACGGCGCCGGCTTGCGGAATGCGCTTGCCTTTCATGCTCGCGACGATCGCCGCGTCCGCGGAATCGCCGCTCTGCGGAAAGTACGCTTCCCGATAATTGGGATTGGCTTCCAGCAATAGTCGCGAACCGCGCTTCCACTCCTTCAGCCGGTACGGTCCGGTGCCCACGGGTCGCGCGCGGATGTCGCCGTTGGCGGCGTCCACCACTTCGCGCGCCGCCGCGCCCACAAAGGTCAGCAGGTCGCGCACATCGGGATAGTTGGGCTCGCTCAAGCGAATCTGCACCGTATAGTGGTCGAGCGCGCGAAGGCCCTCCATCGGTGTGTCGTAGTTGAACTTGCCGGTCTTTTTCGCAGCCTCCACCACCGGCCGCGCACCCAGGATCAGGTCCGTGAGCACTGGATTACCTCCCCGTCGACCGTTGGGGTCCAGCCACCGTTTGTACGAGAAGACGTAATCGTCGGCGGTCAGCTCGCGTGGCTTGCCCTGGAACGCCGGATCGTCTACGAACAGGATCCCGCGCTTCAGGCGAATTGTCCAGACAGTGCCGCCTGCGTCGACTTGCGGCAACTCGGCCGCGGTGAGTGGTGTAAGTTTCGGCGTCCGTGAAAGGTAATCCCATTCGTACGCCGGCTCGAACATCGACATGACGACCTGGAACGAGGGATCGTCGCTGTATTGCTGCGGGTCGAGCGTGTCGATGTCGAATGAGGCCACGTGCAGGACCTTGGCGGGATCAGCGGCGTGGACCGCGCCGGCCAGGGTCGCCAGAAGAGCGATGCCAATGAGGTGCTTCAACACGTTGGGGGCGCGCTCATGGCGCCTTCACGCAGTCGCACACGTCGTTGCCCCTGTCGAAGATGACGCGCCAAACGCCGGGCGATTCCAGTCGCCATATCGACTGAAACGTGGCGAACTGCTTGCCGATCGGGTCAAAGACGGGACCGTAACTTAGGGCCAGCGTCCCGGAATCCAGCACCTCGACAATTTCTGGCTTCCAGGAAAAGGGCGCCGCGGGTTTCTCGTAGAAGGGTTTCCAGGCGTCGGTCACCTGCTGCTTGCCGCGTAACGCCTTGGTGCCTGTAAAAAAAATGGCTTCCGGTGAAATGAAACTGGCAAAGGCCACGAAGTCGCGGTCAGCCATGGTCTTGGCGAATGCGCGCTCGGTGTCGGCCACCTGCTGCATCAGATCTGGCGCGCCGGCATTCGCGCACGGTGGAGTGACTTTGATGTTTTGCGCCACGGTGGACGCTGCGCAGAATGCGGCGGCCAACAAAACCCAACGGCAATGCCTTAAGGTTTGCATGTTTCCTCCTGACCGTATTGTAGGAGCGGCGAGCAGCGGGTCAAGCTGCGTCATGCAATAGACCATCTCTGACCTACAATTGGGGTCTGATGACGCCGCCTGCCAAAGCCGTCGCCTCCGCCAACGACGTCTCCTCGGTAAAGCGCTACCTGCCCTGGGTGGTGGCCACCGCGCTATTCATGGAGCAGCTGGATTCCACAATCGTCAACACGGCCATTCCGTCGATGGCGGTGAGCCTCAACGTTGCGCCGCTGAGCTTGAAAGCCGTCGTCACCAGCTACATCCTGAGCCTGGCGGTGGGCATCCCGGTGAGCGGCTGGATCGCCGACAAATACGGCACCAAGCGCGTGTTCGCCTTTGCCGTGGCGCTGTTCACCATTGCGTCGGTGTTGTGCGGCATGGCGGTCAATGTGCCGATGCTGGTGGCCGCGCGCATCCTGCAGGGCATCGGCGCCGCGATGATGACGCCGGTAGGACGCCTGGCCATCATCCGCACCTTCCCCAAGTCCGAGCTGCTGGTCGCGATGAACTTCGTCATTGTTCCCGCGCTGATCGGGCCGCTGTTGGGGCCGACCGTGGGCGGGTTGATCGTGCACTGGTTTTCGTGGCGCGAGATTTTCTTTGTCAATGTGCCGATGGGCGTTGCCGCGCTATGGATCATCTATCACTACATGCCGGACTATCGCGGAGACGCGCCGCGCAAGCTCGACGTGGTCGGGCTAGTGCTCTTCGGCACAGGCACGGCGCTGCTGTCGTGGCTGCTGGAAATTTTTGGCGAGCACTCCATCGATGTCACTTCGGGCGGCGTACTCCTGCTGTTGTCGCTGAGCCTGCTCGCGGCCTATGGATGGCATTCGCGACAGGTAGCCCATCCCTTGCTGGACTTGTCGCTCTTCCGATTCCGCACGTTTCGGGTTTCGGTGGCGGGTGGCTTCATCACGCGACTGGGAATCGGCGGCTTACCGTTCCTGCTGCCTCTCTTGTATCAACTGGGGTTGGGACTGCCGGCGTGGCAGTCGGGCCTGCTGATGATGCCATCTGCCGCGGCCGCGATGTGCATGAAATTTCTGAGTACGAAAATCCTGCGTCGCTATGGCTTTCGGAAAGTTCTGATAGTGAACACGCTGTTGGTCGGATGCACCATCTGCACGTATCTGCTGGTCACGCCGAACACGCCGTTGACGCTGATCGTGATGCTGGGACTGGCGCAAGGCTTGTTCAACTCGCTGCAGTTCTCGAGCATCAATGCCATGGCCTATGCGGACATCGAGCCTGCGCAATCGAGCATGGCCACGTCCATTGCCAGCACGATGCAGCAGTTGTCGCTGAGCTTCGGGCTGGCCTGCAGTTCACTGATCGCGGGGTGGTACCTGGGCAATGTGCCGCAGACGCAGCAGATTGCGGTCACAACAGCGCTGCACTACACGTTCATCACGGTGGGCATCCTGACCATCGTGTCGTCGCTGTCGTTCTGGACGCTGCAACCGCACGATGGCGACAATATCAGCCGGGGCAAGAAAGGCTCGCCCGGACCAGCGGGTCTAGCCGCCGAAGGCAAGGTCGCCTCTGACCCTACATAGGATTTGCCTTCGCCCAAGCAAGGTAACATCCGCCAGATGCAAGCCGTCATGGTCTCCCCGTCCCGTTGAACCCGTCACAAAAGGCCGGCATCCTTGCCGAGGCCCTTCCCTACCTCCGTGCGTTTCACGGCAAGACGCTGGTCATCCGCTTTGGCGGTAATGCCATGGCCGATGCGGCCCTCAAGGCCGGATTCGCCCGCGATGTCGCGCTCCTGCGCCTGGTCGGCATGAAGCCCATCGTCGTGCACGGCGGCGGCTGGGGCATCGACGAGCTCATGCGACAGATGGGTGTGGAGAACAAGCGCTATCGCGGACATCGCATCACGGACGAGCGCACGCTGACGGTCGTGGAAATGGCATTGAGCGAACTCAATCAGGAACTGACTTCGCTCATCAACCAAAACGGCGGACGCGCCGTCGGGCTCGATGGACAGGATGGCCGCTTCATCCGCGCACGCCCGATGGCGGCGCCCACGGACGATCCCGACGCACCCGACCTGGGGTTCCTCGGCGACGTGGAGAGCATCGACACCTCGCTCATCGAGCTCCTCCTGTCGCGCAATTTCGTACCCGTGGTGATGCCCATCGGGGTCGCGGCGGACGGCACCACGTACCACATCAATTCCGACCTCCTGGCCGGTCGGCTCGCGCGCGCACTCGAGGCGGAAAAATTGGTGTTGATGACCAACGTCGCGGGGGTGCTCGATCGCCAAGGGCAGCTCGCCCACATCCTGACCGCAACCGCCGCCGAGGAACTGCTGAGCGATCACGTGGTCCATGGTGGTATGGAGCCGCGGTTGATTGCGGCGCTGCGCGCGGTGCGCGAGGGCGTGCGCTCGGTGCACATCATCGATGGCGGTGTGCCTAGTGCGTTGCTGCTCGAAGTACTCACCGCCGACGGCGTAGGCACTGCGGTGCGCTCAGACGCCGGGCCGCACTTCTTTGCCGACAGCCGGACCTACTTGTTGGAAAAGTAGTGGCGTGCATCGAGGAACGCGGTGGCCTTGCCCCTCCCTTTGCGGCGAACCTGGAAAGCGGATACCCTTGCCGCCTTCCCCACCGCCATGCGGCGTTCAAAGGAGTTTCCTCATGAGGCATCGCTGCACGCGCATCTGCGCGCTTTTCCTGGGTTCGGCACTTTCACTGGCAGCGACCACGTGCTCCGCTGCGGGCGAAACCAAGTGGACCTATGCCGGTGCCACCGGCCCGGCCAAATGGGGCAACCTCAATCCAGACTTCTACGTGTGCAATTCCGGCCTGCGGCAATCCCCGATCGACATTAGCGACGCGAAGGCCGATTTGGGCTCCCTGCCT
>JBDTPJ010000122.1:0-9369 GCA_039932755.1 Betaproteobacteria bacterium | reverse complement strand
AAATGCTTCACTTCGGCCGAAGTGAAGTGCTTCCCAAGTGATTCCGCCAGACCGGCCACCGGACTGTCCGTCACGATTGCCACACGTCGGACCTTCTTGTGATGTTCGCCGACAAAATGCATATGCGCAGTGAATCCCTCGAAGTTCTCCCACCCGGGAAATACCTTCGCGTGTATCAACACGCCCTGGAGCTTCGCATGGTCGGATAGATACAAATCAACAGCGGCGCTGAGACCGCGGAAGTCTTCCGTGGTCAGTGGTGCTTGGGGTTTGAGAACCAATATGCCCTCTGGCAACATTATCGAGTAGTCAAGCATTTGTTCCTCCAATAGTCTTGTCGAGAGCGCGTAGTCATTGTGATCACGGCGATGTGGCAGGCTTGAGGCACGGCGGAATTGGCCCACCGACATACCCAACCATAAGCAGTCGCGCCAACGGCGTCAGTGTTACGGACGCGTCTTGCCCGAATCTGGTCGACTGTCCACAGCTGGCGGGTCGGGCTTTGCGCTGTCGCCTTGCGTTGGGGGAGTGGCGGTCGCTGTGGACGCGGAATCTCCCGCGCTTGTCGTCGTCCCATGTTGGTATGGCGACAGCAACGACATTACGATCGCAAAGTATAGCCATGCGAGCCAGAAGATATTTCGCTGCGGACGCTCTCCCGCGCTTGTTGACGCCTTGGCGGTCGCGGGTTCGGAGACCTTTGGCAGAAGCGCCACCAACCGGGCCGCGAGAACCTCCGTCTCCGCCGGCTGCTGTCGGTTGCCGGGAAGGCATTTGAGTGTAGCGACGAGAGTTTCCTGAGCGTCCCGCGTTGATAGTGTCGCCAGCCGCGCTGCCTCCTCCCAAGGATCGACGTTCATGCGCGCCAATGCGGAAATCACGCTCAGCCGCATTCCGCTTGGCTCATCGCATATCGGTGCAAACAGAAAGTCTTCGTAGCGAGAAATAGCGCTCAAAGCTGTACTTCGATTAGCCATAACGGAGCCGCCTACGCTCATAGCGTATTGAATTCCATGGTCGGTCAACCCCTGGCGTCTTTGTCCATGGTTATTGGCTGTCCCGTGGCGTAGGAGGCGGTTACTTGCCCGCTACGATCAGTGCGGACGCATCCACACTCTTCACGCCGTCGACCCGCCCGGCAACGTTCGTCACGTGCTCGACGGCATCCTTGCTTGCGAGGGAGCCCTTCAGAACCACTACACCGCCAGTGGTCTCCACGCTCACACCCATGACCCGACTCAGGCTGTCGGCGAGAATCTCCGACTTGACCTTCGTTGTGATCCAGCTATCTGCAATGGCGCCTTCCGTCTGGGCAATGCCGCTGCCCGCAACGCCCGGTGCCCGACCATTCGTCGCTATCTTCAGGTTGTTGTCGACACTCTTGACACCGCTGACCGCCCTGGTCGCCGCCTCCGCCGCGGCCTTGGCGGTCAGGCTGCTGGCCACCCCATCGAGCGCAACCACCCCATTGATCGTGGTGACGCTTATCTGGGAATTCTTGAGGCTCGCCGCATCAAAGAGCTTCGCCTTGACCATGGTGGTGATAGCGGTGTCGCCGATCGCGGCACCCACGCCATCGCCGTGCGGCTGCGCCATGGCTGCATCTTCGGTGGTCGCATGAACCGTACCGATGCTCAGTCCGGCAGTCAGACCAACCATGATCAACGCATTGAAGATCGTTGCTTTGCCGGACGAAGGCATTCCCATGCCCGTTCCGCTCGCTCGAATGCTCGAAAGCAAGACTTGGCGCTCAATCGGTGATTTGCCGATGCCAAAAGGTACTGCGATAAAGGAGATTGGTTTCATGTCGACCCCGCGCGGACAGCTAATTGAGTGCCTTGAATCAGACTGGGGCGCCAGCGAGGCGATCCGCGTCAGTGCCGAGTCCTTTTGCGTCGCGCAGCAGGCCCTCCGGACGCCCCGGGTCGCTCATCATGTTGCCGATGGAGTTTTTCGAGCCTTGCGAAGCTTCACCCCAGCCCGTGGGGCTGTTCGGAAGCGGAGAGATGCGCGGACCAGACACGGTTGCCGCAACGTCGACCCCCGCGCCCACTCCGGAACCGCTATCGTCACTCCAAGCCAAGGAGGTCAAGGCCGCAGACACTCCATTGCTGGAACCGGTCGCCGCGGTGACCTCGCCACTGAACTCGTGCAGAATGGATGCAGCACGCGCGGCGGCCGCATCGTCGGCCACATGCAGGGCAACGACATATTTGCCGTCGTTCACGGCTTGCGCGCAATTCGCGACGGCGTCGCCACCGATTAGGAGGCCGCTAAACATGCGCGCAATCACACCCGCCACGTCACGGTCCACGCTGCACGCCGCGGCAGGACCGTAGGCGCGTCCACCCGCAATCGACGCTTCCGCGAGTTCGCCACTTTCGAGGCGAATCCGTGCGTCATCAAAACCGTACTGCCGCAGGCGGTCGCGCGCTGATTCCGCAGTGCTGCGTGAATTGAACACACACGCGATCATTTTCATAGTGATGTGAGCTTGCTAGCTCCCCCAAGGTTGGAATGAGAAAAATGCTAATGGGGATGGGGCAGCCTTTCAGTGCGCTAGAACACATAGCCCGACGAAACATTTGGTTGCAGTCGTTGCTCTGGGCCCGCTTCAGTTCCCGCAGAAGACCTGCTGCTACTGTCCGCGTCCCAACCGAATGGAAAGGAACCCGTTTTGTGTGTTAGCGCACGGACACAACGCGCGTTGGCGCGCAGCTTCGGTCAATCGCATTCGAGTTCGCAGATCCGCCATGAACATGAATCCCGTTACCTCATTCTTGGTGTTTGCTTCGACGCACGCGAAGGAGAAGTACCCATGTTGCGCAGCATGAATGACCTGGAGGACTACGCCATCCGCGCCACGGACGGCGACATTGGACGCGTGACGGATTGCTATTTCGATGACGCGGCGTGGGTAATCCGCTACCTCGTCGTCGATACCGGCACCTGGCTCTCGAGCCGAAAAGTGCTGATTTCGCCGGTTGCGATCGGCCGTCCGAACTGGAATGAGAAGGTACTGCCCGTTTCGATCACGAAGGAGCAAGTGAAGAACAGCCCCGACATCGACACCGACAAGCCGATCTCGCGACAGCACGAAATACGATACCTTGGCTATTACGGCTACCCGTACTACTGGGGTGGTGCGGGGCTCTGGGGCGCCGGCGCCTTCCCGGGTGCAATGATGGTGCCGGGATATGTTGCCGGCACTTTGGCTGTACCGCGTGCCGAACCGTCGGAAGCCGAGAAAACCTTCGCTCGCGGGGAAGCAGCACGGCACCAAAATGACGATACCCATCTCCGCGCTGGCAAAGTGGTAATGGCCTACCACGTCGAGGCGACCGATGGCGACGTCGGTCACGTCGAGGGCCTGCTCGTCGAGGACGAGACCTGGGCCATTCGCTACATCATCGTCAACACGAGCAACTGGTGGATGGGACACCGGGTTCTCATCGCGCCACAATGGATCGAGAGCATCGATTGGCACGACGCCACGGTCTCCGTCAACGTGACGCGGCAGGCGGTGAAGGACGCCCCGCCCTATGAGTCAGCCGCGGAGCTGAACAGGGAGCGTGAAGCCAGCCTCTACAAACATCATGGGCGTCCCGGCTATTGGGCGGCGGAAGAGGAACGTGACACCGAAAGGGCTGGCCGTTGAGTCCGCGTTAGCGGCGACTGTGACGCCCTCCGAGCTGATCAGCGTGCATACGCTTTCGATTCGTAGGTTCACTTGCCGCAGGTCATTCCTGCCGCGGCGTCCTTCTCCGGCAACTTCACGTCGAAATCGAAGGTCCACGACGTCTTGCCCAGACCGCCCACGATCTTGCCCGTAAGCATTGCGCCAGGTTTGATCTCGCCGGTCATCTTTTCAACCCGGAAGTCCTTCGGCGACTCGACAACTCGCTGCAGACCGGCACTCGGCGATCGGGCGTGATTGGTATTTATATCGATCGACTTGACCGCAGTGGGCGACGCAATGGCAGCGCCTCCGCCCGGACAGAACATGATCTGCACCAGGGTTCGTTGCTTACCGGCCTTGGCGCCATCCGCGTAGGAGGAAAGACGGAAACTGTCTGCCTCCGTTGGCGAGATGGCGTCTTCGTTGAACCAGATTGCGACGCTGTGCTGGTCGCCGAACAAGGAAACGACGCAATTGTTTGCCGCGAATTTTTCCCCTTCCATGGCGCCAGTGGCAGAACACTTATCCGGCCTGGTCGCGGCCGCGGCAACTGTCGGGGTGGCGGTCGCGACGGACTGCTCTTTCGCGATGGCAGTGCCGCCGGGCATCGGCTTGCCCAACTGCCAGTCGGCGGCCAGCACCTGGGCCTGGCGAAGTTTCGCGGGCGCAAGTTTCTTGGCCATCGCATCGCGGAACGCCACGGAGTCCGCATCTGCGCTGCGCGCGGCGATTGCATAGTTGGCGTACGCGAGCACATCGTCTTTCGCGATACCGATGCCTTTTTCGTAGTGCAACCCCACCTTGAACTGCGCGTCGACTTGTCCCTGGTCGGCCGCCTTGCGATACCACGCGACCGCCTGCGCAAAGTCCTGCTTCACGCCCGCGCCCTTGGCGTACATCAGTCCCAGGTTGTACTGCGCCGTCGGATTGCCCTGGTTTGCCGCTTTTTGAAACCACGCGACCGCTTGCGCGTCGTCTTGCGGTACGCCGCCGAAGCCCGATGCGTAGATCGCGCCCAGTTCGCCCTGCGCCGAGGCGTTCTCCTGCGCGGCCGATTTGCGCAACCAGATCATGGCTTGCGGCATGTCCGGCGCAACGCCCCTGCCGTATTCGTACATCCGCCCCAGGCGATATTGGGCCTCGGCATCGCCACGCGCGGCCAGTGGACGGAATTCCTTCAACGCGGTGGCGTAATCCTGCTGCAGCAATGCCGCCACGCCTTCGTTGACGCCAGCGAAGACGGTATTGCAACCGAAGGTCGCAACCACGAGGATCAGCAAGAGGCCAAGCCGGGCGGAGTAATTCATGGGCGCAGTTCCCGATGGGCAGGACACCTACAATAACGCATGCCCAAGAACTACACGAGGGGAGGCCGCGCAGCCGCAGCCACCCCGCCCGATGCGCCGCAAGGGCAGTCGCCGCGAACCTGGCGTGAGCGCCTGGGCGCGTTGCGCAACCTGCCGCCATTCCTGAAGCTCGTCTGGAACACGAGCCCCGCGCTAACCATGGGTCAGGCGCTGCTGCGCGTCGTGCGCGCGCTGCTGCCGGTGGTCTCGCTTTACGTGGGCAAGCTCATCATCGACGAGGTGGTGTTGCTGGTGCGCATGCCGCATGCCACGGACGAACTACGGCAAATGCTCGAAAGCGGATTATTGAACCGCATCGGCTGGCTGCTCGCGCTGGAATTCGGGCTGGCCGTCCTGTCCGACGTCCTGGGGCGCGCCGTTTCCTTGCTCGACTCCCTGCTCTCCGAGAAATTCAGCAACGAGACCAGTCTGCGATTGATGGCACATGCGGCCACGCTCGACCTCGAGGACTTCGAGGACAGCGAATTGCAGGACCGCCTGGAGCGCGCGCGCCGACAGGCGGCAGGGCGCTCCAGCCTGATCGCGCAGCTCTTCGGGCAGGCGCAGGACGTGGTGACCGTCGCCAGTTTCGCGGCCGGCTTGATCGTTTATGCGCCGTGGCTGATTGCGCTGCTGGCCATTGCTCTCGTGCCGGCTTTCCTGGGTGAAGCGCACTTCAACGCCCAGAGTTACTCGCTCAACTACGCGCGCACGCCGGAGCGGCGCGAGCTCGACTACATCCGGCAAACCGGCGCCAGCGCCGACACCGCCAAGGAAGTGAAGATCTTCGGCCTGAACGCCTTCCTGATTGAACGCTATTCGATCCTCGCCTCCAGTTTCTTCGCGGCCAATCGCCGCATCGCGTTGCACCGCGCGGGCTGGGGAAGCGTGCTCTCCGCCGTCGGTACGGTGGCCTACTACATCGCCTATGCCTACATCGTGTGGCGCACGCTGCATGGCGATTTTTCCATCGGCGACCTGACGTTTCTCGCCGGCTCTTTCCGGCGCCTGCGCAATCTTCTGGAGGGCCTGCTGCTGGGATTCTCGCAAGTGGCGGGACAGGCGCTCTATCTCGACGACCTGTTCTCGTTCTTCGAGATCCAGGCAGAAATTGTTCCGCTGGCCAATCCACGGCCCTTTCCCGTTCCGATTACGTCGGGCTTCACGTTCGAGAACGTGGGCTTCCGCTACCCCGGCGCCGAGCGTTGGGCGGTGCGCGGGCTATGCTTTGAATTGCGTGCCGGCGAAATCCTGGCGCTGGTCGGCGAGAACGGCGCCGGAAAGACCACGCTGGTGAAGCTGCTGGCCCGCCTCTACGACCCCGACGAGGGCCGCATCCTGCTCGACGGACATGACTTGCGCGAGTACGACCTGTTCGCCATTCGCGCGAACATTGGCGTGATCTTCCAGGACTTCGTCCGCTATAACTTCACGGCCGCCGACAACATCGCCGTGGGCCGCATCGAGGCGCGCGAAGACCATGGGCGAATCGTCGCGGCGGCGGAACGCAGCCTGGCCGACGTGGTCATACGCAAGCTCCCCGCGGGCTACGACCAGATGATCGGCAAGCGCTTCCGAGGTGGCATCGACCTGTCCGGCGGCGAGTGGCAGAAAGTGGCCATTGCGCGCGCGTACATGCGCGACGCGCAGCTATTGATCCTGGACGAGCCCACGGCAGCACTCGATGCGCGCGCCGAGTTCGAGGTGTTCAACCGCTTCAAGGAGTTGAGCAAGGGCAAGACAGTGGTTCTGATTTCGCATCGCTTCTCCAGCGTGCGCATGGCCGATCGCATCGTCGTGCTTGTGGACGGCGCGGTCGAGGCGGAGGGAACCCACGCCGACCTGCTTGCCGGGGGCGGGCGCTACGCGGAACTGTTCGAGCTGCAGGCATCGGGATACCGATAGCGGCAGGAACTTGATTGCGAAATGGGGCCTTCGTGGCCCGCGTGAGGAGAGAACGATCGGTAGCGCATAATGGCGGCCGCACCGAAACGTCAAGCGCAGGAAAACGCCATGAACCAAGACCAACTCCACGCACTATTTGCACAATTCGGCATCGCCGCCGAGAACCCCGGCGTCTGCATGGGACCTGGCCAATGGTGCGGTGGCGGCCAGGTCGTCGTCTCGACCAACCCGGCCAACGGGCAACCGTTGGCGCGCGTCGCCACGGCAAGCCTGGATGACGTAAATGCGGTCATCGCGACGGCCGTCGCGGCCGCGAAGAAGTGGCGCGAGGTGCCGGCGCCCCAACGCGGCGACGCGGTTCGGCGCTTCGGAAACCTCTTGCGCGAGAACAAGGACGCGCTGGGGACGCTGGTTGCGCTCGAGAACGGCAAGATCAAGGCCGAAGGCGACGGCGAAGTGCAGGAGATGATCGACATCGCCGACTTTGCGGTCGGGCAGTCGCGCATGCTTTACGGCAAGACGATGCATTCCGAGCGCATCGCGCACCGGATGTACGAGCAGTGGCATCCGCTCGGCGTGGTCGGCGTCATCTCGGCTTTCAACTTTCCGGTGGCGGTCTGGGCGTGGAACGCCATGCTGGCCGCGATTTGTGGCAATGCCACGGTGTGGAAGCCCTCCCCGAAGACGCCTCTCACCGCGCTGGCGGTGCAGGCACTCGCCAACCGCGTGATGACCGAGATGGCGCTGCCGCCAATCTTCACGCTGGCCGTTGCCGACAACGCGGGCACGCGCGCGCTCGTTGCCGATCCGCGCGTCGCGCTGGTCTCGTTCACCGGATCCTCCGCCGTCGGCCGCGACATCGCAACCACGGTGGCGTCGCGTTTCGGAAAATCGCTGCTTGAATGCGCCGGCAACAATGCCATCATCGTGGCCGAGGACGCCGACCTCGACCTGGTGGTTCCTGGTGTGGTGTTTGGCGCGGTGGGCACGGCGGGACAACGCTGCACGACGACGCGCCGGTTGATCGTGCACGCGTCACGCGTCGAGCCGCTGTTGACCCGGCTGAAGGCCGCCTACAGCCAGGTGCGCATCGGCGATCCACTGCAGCCGACCACGCTGATGGGGCCCTTGATCGATGCCGCCGCGGTGGCCAATTATGTCGCCGCCGTTGCCGAGGCCACCAAGGCCGGTGGCACGCTCATCTGTGGTGGCAAAGTTCTGCCGGGTCCGGGCTTTTGGGTGGAGCCTGCCATCATTGCCAATGTGCGCAACGAGTGGGACTGCGTTCAGCGCGAAACTTTCGCGCCTATCCTTTACGTGATGAGTTTCATGACGGTGGACGAGGCCATCGCGTTAAATAATGGCGTGCCGCAAGGGTTGTCGAGTGCCGTGTTCACACTGAGCATGCGCACGGCGGAAGCTTTCCTGGCCGCGAGCGGCAGCGATTGCGGCATCGCCAACGTCAACATCGGCACGTCGGGTGCGGAGATCGGCGGCGCGTTCGGCGGTGAAAAGGAAACCGGCGGCGGGCGTGAATCGGGTTCGGATGCGTGGCAGGCCTACATGCGCCGGCAGACCAATACCATCAATTGGAGCCGCGAGTTGCCGCTGGCCCAGGGCATCAAGTTCGGTTAGAGGCTCCCTAGGTTTTCTTCGCTGCGGGCTTCCTGACGGTTGGCTTTTTTGCGACGGTCTTTTTCACCGCGGGTTTGGCGGCGATATTTGCCACCGGTGCATCCGCCTCGAACTCGGCCTTGGTTGCTTTTCGCGCGACGGGCTTCTTGGCCGCAGGTTTGGCGGCGCGTTTGGTTTTGCCCCCTTGGGGCTTGCCGGTCTTCTCCGCGAGAATATCCAGCGCCTCTTCCAGCGTCAGCGTCTCCGCCTTGTCGCTGTCCGGCAGCGTCGCGTTGACCGCGCCGTGCTTGACGTAGGGGCCGTACTTGCCGCTGTGCAACTCCACCGGCGCCTTGGTCTTGGGATGCGGTCCCAGAACCTTCAGCGCCGTCGTGGGGCGTCCGCTGCGCGCGCGCGCCTTGGTCGGATCCTTGGCTTCGAATTCGAAGTCCGCAGACAATCCCGCAAGCCTTAAGGCCTCTGGAGCTGGAAGGATTTGACCGTCAATGGTCGCTTGCGCCTCGGGCAATCCCATCATCGTGGCAGCTACATACGCCAGAGGGGCCAGGTCACCACTAGCGCCGACGCTGCCTTGTTGCGGGATGACTGGCGTTACACCTGCGTTCAACATGTCTAGCAGCCGATCGATCAGCTCCGGTCGCACTCCGGAATGTCCGCGCGCGAGCGTGTGTGCCCGCAAGAGCATAACTGCGCGTGCAATATCGACCGAAAACGGCTCGCCGTATCCGGCGCAATGTGACATCACGAGAGCGCGCTGAAAGGACCGCAGGTCGGTGACGGCTACGCGCTGATTGTGAAGAGCGC
>JBDTPJ010000121.1:0-9442 GCA_039932755.1 Betaproteobacteria bacterium | reverse complement strand
GGACAGCTCGAGTGATAGAAGAACACCTTGTCGCCGATGCGCATGTCGTCGCGCATGTAATTGCGTGCAACGTAATTGCGAACGCCGAACCAAGGCGTCGTCTTCTTCGGCGCGCGCGCGAGATCGTCGATCGACATCTCGTCGGGCTCGGATTTCATCAGCCAGTAGCGCATCTATTCACCACAGGTGTATCCGAAGGTATCCATGTTTTGCTTCTGTTTCAGAAAGTTACGACTATCCGGAGGTCGCCGAGGCACTCCCTCGGAATCCCAACCAAAGTCCTGCCCAGAATCCGAACTTATCGCAGAAGACGGTGAAATTCGTAATTTCTCCATGCTTTTCGAGATTAGCACCGCGAACTCATTCGTCCGACCCCCGTCGTGCCAAACAGGCGCAACGCCAGTTCAATGGAGGCATGCGAAATCATCACGATGCGCGCGTGAGTCTCAGACGCGGATAAGTCCCGCTTCCTACCTGTCGGACAGATTTGCAAACGGCCACAGACGAAGGGTTCGAAGTTTTGCAGGCGCCGCGAGTCGTTTACGCAAATTCCAACTGCATCGAACGCGAGTTCGAAACATTAGAGGCAGTAATTCACCGCATGGGGGCGGCCGATAGACGATTCCTAAAGCTGAGGTGATAGCAAGGCGGCGGAGTGCTCCCACACTTTCTCGGCGAGCGGCCTCGCCTGCCATTGTTGCAGGGACATACGCTTGGAAATGAGAATATCACGCTCGAAGATCTGGACCTGCTTACGCGCAAATTGCTCGTCGAGAATGTTGAGACTCGCCTCATCGTTAAGTCGGAATGAGCGGTCGTCAAAATTAGTCGAGCCGACCGAAACCAGCAGTTCGTCGGCGACCAGGACCTTGACGTGGTACATCGTCGGTTGGTATTCATACATTTCGGCACCTGCAGCGAGCAGGTCGCCCCACAAAGCTCGTGAGGCGCGACGCACGGTCTGGGCATCGGAATGAGGACCGGGGGTGATGATGCGTACCCGGACACCACGTTTCAATGCGGCGACTATGGCGTCGCGCGAAAGTTCGTCCGGAACGAAATAGGCCGCAGACAGGTCTATTGTAAGCGCCGCGGCGTTGATTATCATCAGGTACATGAGTTCCATGCTCTGGCTGCCACCTGATGGAGAACTCGCGAACATCTGCGCCTCGCTGTCTCCGGTCGCCGCGATCCGCGGAAAATAATCGCTACCGTCGAGAACAGTCCCGGTCACCTTCATCCAGTTATCCGCGAACACCGCCTGCATTTGCGCCACGACGGGGCCCATCGCCCGGAAGTGCGTATCGCGCCAATGGTGGGCGTCCTGCGCATGGCCCGTCCATTCGGCCGCGATCCCGACACCCCCTGTAAATCCGGTGATGCCGTCGATGACGAGGAGCTTGCGATGGGTGCGATTGTTGAGTTTGTTGAGGTTATACCAGCTAGGCTCATGAAACTTGCGGATCTCGACCCCAGCGCGCTCCATCGTCGCAAGGTATCCGTTATCCATCTTGCTGCTGCCCACCCAGTCAAGCAGGACGTGCACCTTTACGCCTGCGCGCGCACGCTCGGCCAGCGCCTCGGCAAAGTCCTTGCCGATCTGCCCGGACCAGTAAATATAGGTCTCGAAGGTGATGCTTTGCCGGGCGCTGGCGATTGCAGCGAGCATCGGCGGAAATATCTCGTCGCCATTGACGTAAACCTCGAAGCTGTTGCCTGGCAGGATTACCGGACCCAGCATCACTCCCAGCGTGCGGCGAAATTGCGGGTCCTTGATCGAGTAGAGGTGTCCAATCTGTCGTTTGACCCTTTTCTCACCGCCTATCAGATTAAGGGCAAGGAGCACGCAGGCGAGCGTGATCGCCGCCGTAACTACAATGGTCAACATGCGCGACTTGCCTTCGACCCGACTCGACATGTTTCGCCGAGCAGTAGCAGTAACGGGCGCACGAATTCAACGCGGCACGAATCGTCGGCGCCTAGCCTCGCGGCTGGGACGGCTCTGAGATCTTCGCGAGCGCTTCGGCCGCTGGTTTAATCTCGGAGTGGTCGACGGCGAAATCTCCTAGCGCCACAATGCCGACAAGGCGTTTGTCCCGATCAACAACGGGCAGTCGCCGGATCTGATGCTCGCTCATGAGCGTGGCCGCGCTTTCAACCGTGTCGTCCTCATAAGCCCAGTAAATTCCCGAAGACATGACTTCTCGTATCTTCGTCGTGGGGCCCTTGCCTTCGGCCACGGCGCGAATGGCGATATCTCGGTCCGAGATGGCGCCGATCATGCGGTCATTTTCCCCGACAGGCATCATGCCGAAATCCCCCTCACGCATCGTTTGTGCGGCCTCCCTGATCGTCATTTCCGGGCTGATAACTTTGACATCGCGACTCATGACATCCTTGAGCTGGTGTTGCATCGTAGGTCTCCTCGAACGATCGTTATCCAAGAATTCGGATCGGGCGCGCAACTCGGTGAAACCTTTCCGAGCGGGCAGGACCGTTGCACAGTCGCACTCTGTTTCATGCGACCCCAACTGCGCAAACATAACACTCTCACGGGATGCCAGATCGTTCTGGCGCACTGAAAAATCTGTAGGACAAGCGTGGACACGAGGCTGAAGATCTCGCTGGCGTTGGTCGTCGCACTGAGCAAGACGAAAGAATGCGTCGTACGCCGGCGACGGGCCCGCATGGCGGCTTCCTCCTACACGGGAAGAGGAGGACTTGGACTTCCGCCCAGCTTCGGTCGCCGCTAGCCTCAGCACGTCCCGATTGACGATCATCGGGAAGGAGCTGGGTTAACTCTCATACACGCAAAATGATAAGGAGCAACAGCTATGGATATCATTTGGATGATTCTCATTGGATTCGTCATTGGGCTACTGGCAAAGATGTTGACGCCAGGCCGTGACCCGGCGGGTTTCTTTATCACGGCAGGGATCGGTATCGCGGGATCCCTTCTGGCTACCTATGGCGGACAGGCGCTTGGACTCTATCGTGCTGGCGAGCCTGCCGGATTCATTGGCTCAATCGTTGGTGCCGTTGTCCTGCTCGCGATCTATCACATGGCGCGACGCAGCTCGACGACGTGATGTGGTTGGCGCATGTTGATAGCCGCACGGCGTGGCGATACCAATGAGCGCCGGAATCGCCACGCCGGGAATGAATGGATTTACCCGTGCGGCTCGGTGACCAGCAAGGCAGCGCCGATGTCGAGGATCGGCGCGGTATCGGCGTGCCAGCAGGTGGGTTGGGCGAATCACCACGGCCGTCGCGCCGTAGCCAATCGCCAAGGCGAACGCTGTCGGTACGGCCGCGCGCCGTTCCCCGCCGTTTCCTTGGATGCCTGCCGCGCCAGAAGGTCGCGCAGCGTCGGCGCCAGTGACGCGTCGTCACCTTGTTGGCCGGCGAGCGAGGCCTCGCGCTCCGCGACGGCTAGGTGAAGGGCCTGATCCAGAAATGCGGACAAATGGCGCAGCTGCTCCGGCTTCATGAATCATCCCAGTTGCGTGGAAACCGTGCGCTTGGTTCGCGGATTGGTCTGCAGCTCAGCCCGGCGCCAAGCGCTTCGCCAGATCGCGCACTGGCTCGGTGTACTGCGGACCCAGGCGGGCGTGCTTCGATTGAATTGCCTTGGCTGCGTCCAAGTGTTTTCGCGCCATGTCCACCCTGCCCGATGCCAGCATTGCCTCGGCGACGGCAAGGTGCAGGTCGGACACGACCACGCTCACCGTCGGATCGTATACAGACTCCGCCTCGTGCAGTGCCTCCAGCAGTAGCGTCAACGTCTCGGCACCCTCGCCGAGCATGCGCTTCCCGCGTGCCAGAACCAGCAGCAGGCGTGACTTCTCGAAAACGGCATTGGGTTGCGACGGACTCGTCTGCAGCGTTACCAGCGCACGTTGAGCGGTTTCGACCGCCTTGGCCGGCCCCGCAACCGCCATGGTCACTTCGGCCTCCAGCGCGAGCACCGCCGCGTCCTTCCGGCGGATCGCGGTTCGCGCATCGTCGGTGAAGCGCTGCCATATCTGGCCCGCGTTCGCCGGGTCGCCGCTGGCCAGCGCCAGAGACGCCTCGGCCTGGGTCAGTGCCAGGAATTGCGAGTAGGCGCGCAGGTCGAGACGGTCACGAATTGCGCGCATCTCGGCCACCGTCCGCTGGGCGTCGGCAAAACGGCCCTGGTCGGTGAGTACCTGCGCCCGTCCGTGAGCGCTCCAGAACTCGCGCATCGAACTATTGGCCGCCTTCGAAGCGGACAAGGCAATGTCGAACCGGGCAAGCGCTTGGTCGAGCCGGCCCAGGCGGCGCAGTGCCCGCGCCTCTTCGGTGCTCAGGCGCGCGACGATGTCACCCGACTCGGCCATGGCTGGCACGGCCTCGAGACGGCGACGCGCTTCCAGCAGGGGAACCATCGCCTCGCGCGGGCGTCCCTGCTCGGTGAGCAGGCGGCCGAGCACCCCCATCGTCAAGATCGTGATCGAACTGGATTCGCCGGTATTCGATACGGCCATCTGCAGAGCGGCACGAGCATCGTCGAGTACCGCCTCGGACTCCCCGTTCGCAGCTTCAGCGGCGGCAAGGCTGAGGAGCACGAAGATCTGTGCGTATTCGCCGCCGCCCTTGAGTCCTTTCGCGACATCGGCCGCCTCCCGCAACGTTTTCACCGCCTGGGCAGGCGTGCCGGCGGAGATTTCAAGCTCGCCCTGCGCCCTCAGGGTATCGACAAGCGAAAGCGAAGGCGGCTTTACGCGCAGCCTCGCGACGAGTCGACGCGACGGCTCCAGCCCTCGGGGGTCGTTGCGGGCTGCGAAGTACTGGACTTCCGCCATGTCCACCGTGCTGCGTGTCTCCCGGTCGGACTCCGGCAATGAGCTGGCAATCGACGCGGCCTTGGCCAGATGCGTACTTGCTTCTGCATCGCGTCCGATCACTGCCAGAGTCATGGCCAGGTCCGCATGTGCCTCCGCGCGTTGCGCGCTCGCGACCGGAACGGTGCGCTCGATCAATTCGAGCCGCTTGAGCTGCAGATCAGCGGTGCGTTCGGTTTCGCCGAGATCGTCGTAGATCGAAGCCAGCGTTGCGAGCACGCGCATCTTGGCCTGCGGCGCATCCTCGAGTTCCTTGTCGACGCGCGCGGCGCCCTCGTCGAGCAATTCCTTTGCCGTGCGCTGCCGCGCCTTGACCGGATCAGCCTGGTCGCCGGCGCTGATGCGGAAAATGCCCTCCAGGAAGTTCTGCACCGCTTCTGCCGTTTTGGCTTCCTTCTCGGCGATCCGCATCTGCTCGCGGGCCACGGCAGCCTGCCACAGCGACACCGCGCTGGCCGACCCCACCGTGACCAGCACGACCACCGCGGCCGCCGCCGCCGTCCGGTTACGGCCGACGAACTTGCGGGTGCGATACCAGGCGCTGTCCGGCTGCGCGCGCACCGTCTCCCCGGCCAGCCAGCGCCCGAGATCTTCGCCGAAGGCGTCGGCCGTCGCGTAACGCTCGGCCGGCAGCTTCTTCAGCGCCTTGAGCACGATGGTCGCCAGGTCGACCGGCGCGCCCTTCGGCCGCACCGGCTCCTGCGTCAGCACGGCCTCCTCCATTGCGCGCCGCGAGCCCACGAAGGGTCGTGTGCCGGCCAGAAGTTCATAGAGCAGCGCGCCGAGCGCATACACATCCGTGGCCGTGCTGACCGGCGCGCCGCTCACCTGCTCCGGCGCCGCGTAGCCCAGTGTGAGCGCGCGTCCGCCCATGCGCGTGAGCTCCGTCTCGGCCGCCTCGGCGTGTTCCTCCTCCACCAGTTTGGCGATGCCGAAGTCCAGCAGCATCGCCTGACCGTCGGCGCGCACGAGCACGTTGCTCGGCTTTAGGTCGCGATGGATAACCAGGTTGGCGTGAGCGTACTGCACCGCCCGCGCCACCTGCATCACGAGCTGCACGCGACCGCGCAGATCCGTATGCGCGGCGGCGCAATACTCCGTGATCGGCTGGCCCTCGACGTACTCGAGCGCCATGTAGGGACGGCCCAGGATGTCGACACCCGCGTCATACAGACGGGCGATGTTCGGGTGCTCCAATCCGGACAGGATCTCGCGCTCGCGTGCGAAGCGCTCTGCCAGCCCCGGAGCCCAGGTGACATGCGGCAGCTTGAGCGCCACCTTGCGCTTGAGTGTGCCGTCGCTGCGCTCGGCGAGCCAAACCTCGCCCATGCCGCCGCGGCCGAGCAGACGCTCCAACCGGTACGCCCCGACGATGTCGCCCGGACGCGATTGCGTCGGCTCGAGCGGCGCGTCGGTGACGGTGAACGCGGGCGGGCGGTCGAGCAGATCAGCGGTTTCCTGCGACGCCTGGCGCGCGAGCAGATCGCGCAACGTCGGCGCCAGCGGTGTGTCGTCGCCCGTGAGTTGGCCCAGCCAGGTGTCGCGCTGCGGGCCATCCATGTCTAGCGCTTCGTCGAGCAGCATCGACAGGCGTGCGAGTTCGACCGGGGTCATGGTCGCGAAGGCGTTTTCGCGTGCAAGGTTCGCATCGGGACTTGGGTTGGCTGGACCGCTTCACCGGGACCGACCTGTTCGCCACCAAGGGCCGCGAGAGCGCGATCGAGTTGGGCGCACCAGAGGCTGTCGGGCGCGTCGTGCGCGCGTCGGATGGCCAAGGCCGCACTCAGGTCCGATTTCGCGCCGGTCAGATCGCCCAGTGATAGCCGCGCTTCGCCCCGCGTTTGCAGCGCCGAAGCTTCAAGTTGGACTGGGCGCCATCCTTCTGGCAGCGCTTGTACGTGCTGAAGCACGGCCTCGACCGCCGACAAAGACCGATCCGAATTGCCCGACGCCAGCTCCGCCCGCGCTTGTTCAATTGCAAGTCGCAGGCGGTCGAGGGGTATTGCCGGCCGGGCAGGATCCAGCAGCACAAGCGCGGCAGCCGCATCGCCGGCGGCCATAAGAATGCGCGCGCGACCGATGGCAAACGAGGTGTCCACCAGCGGTGTAGGTTCGCCATCGGCGAAAGCACGCCAATGATGATCGGCTTGATCCATCGTGATCTGGGCACCTGCGACGTCGCCCAGCGCCGCCTGTACATCCGCCAGCTGCAATTCACGAACGGCAAGCGCGCCGGAATTCGGAAGCGTCTTGCGCATGTCCTCCACGTCGGCGAGTAACAGCGGTGCTGCATCGCGCGGGCGACCTCGCGCAAGAAGCGTCCTCCCAAGCAGTCCAGCAAGGTTGGTGCGGTACTGGGCATCCAGACGCACGTCCTCGCGGGCCAGCCGGGAGCGGACAACCTCGTGCAGAGCATCGCCTTCGACGGTGCGTCCAGTGGAGAGCAGGAAGTTGCCGTACTGTGCGGCACTGATCAGTGCCTCCGGATGATCCTCTCCATACTGACGCCGGCACAGCTCGATCGCATGGCGATATCGCGCGTCGGCCTGCTCGTACTTCATCTGCTGCTCCAAGGCGCTTGCCAGGGTGGCCACCGAATGCAGCGAAAGAAACGCGGCGGCTGTGCCCTGCCGCTTGGCCGCTTCGATACCGGCCTGAGCTCGCACTTCCGCGGCCTCGAATGCGAAGGCCGCCAGCTGAGCCCTTGCCGCGAGCATATGCGCGCCTGGAGTGATATCGAGCGCGGGAAAGTAGCGCTCCAGGAACTCTGCCGCTTCGTCAGCGCTGCGCAGAAATTCTCGTAGTGAGACATAACGCCAATAGTTCGAAGCTTCCCGCAGTGCCGCACCACGCGTTTCCGATTGCGGGTCGCCCGCGGCGTCGAGCGCGGCAATGGCCTCTTGAAGCAGCGCCGGAATCTCCTGGCGACGCGCTCCTTCTTGCAATATGAAAACATAGTCGAGAAGCACGCCGGCCATCCGCGCGTCTCGCGCGCCGTAATTCTGGCGTGCCAACGCAACGCGCCGGGACTGCAACTCGGTGGCCTGCTCTCCCAGACCCAGCTGATCGTAAATGTTAGCCAGAGTTCCCATGACTTCGATACGGCTCTGCGGCGCGTCGTGCAGCGCGTCGTCGACTCGGGACGCGCCCCGGTCGAGCAGCTCGCGTGCGGTAGTGCGCTGAGCCGCCTGGGGATCGGCTTGCATCGTGGAGTTCGCCTCGAACAGTTCGGTCAGGAAGCCCTGCACCACTTGCGCGCGATGGGTCTCCTGTTTGGCTAGTTCGGCCTGGTGGTGCGCGTCCTTCGCGTGCGCGCGCGCGATCTTGGCCTGCGAGAGTGCGGCACCCAATCCAATCAGCAGCGCCAGGATTACCAGCGCGGTTGCGCCGAATCCAAGTGCAAGCCCGAACGCTGCCACCGTCACCGCGCCAGCGCCGAGCGGCACCCGGTGTCGACGCGCGAAGCGGGTCAGCCGATAGGACAGAGTATCGGGCCGCGCGGTCACACCGCGGCCAGCGAGATGATGACGCCAGTCCTGCGCCAGTGTATCGATCGTGGGATAGCGCTCTACAACGTGTTTCTTGAGAGCCTTGTTGAGGGTCGCGTCGAGGTCGCCTTTTAGAAGCTTCCTAACGGCCAGGCCATCGGCCATTTCGCTCGCCAGTGGCGTATCGGCGCCGGTGATCGCCTCCTCGAGTTCTGCGGCACTGCCACGCTTGAGTCGATACGGCCGCGCGCCGGCCAGCAGTTCGAACGCGACGACCCCCAGCGAGTAAACGTCGCTCGCAGTCCCAATCGGCTCGCCGCGTATTTGTTCGGGACTCGCGTAGTCGAGCGTCAACGCACGTCCGGAGACCTGCGTGAGCACCGTTTCGCGCGTCGCGTCGCCCTCCATCAGCTTCGCGATGCCGAAGTCGAGCAGGCGCAACTTGCCATCCGCGGTAACCAGCATGTTGCCGGGCTTGAGATCCCGGTGCAGGACGAGCCGGCTGTGCGCGAAGGCGATGGCATCGGCCACTTGCAGCAGCAGCTTGAGGCGGGCTTCGATCGACAGCACGCCTGCCTTGCAGAATTCGTCGAGCGGCTGGCCTTCGACGTACTCGAGCGCCATATAGGGACGGCCTTGGGCATCAACACCGGCGTCGTAAAGCCGCGCAATGTTCGGATGCTCGAGTCCGGACAGGATCTCGCGCTCACGTGCGAAGCGCTCCGCCAGCCCGGGGGCCCAGGTGACATGGGGGAGTTTCAGGGCCACCTTGCGCTTGAGGCTGCCGTCGACGCGCTCAGCCAACCACACTTCGCCCATGCCGCCACGACCAAGCACGCGTTCCAGCCGATAGGGGCCGACCGTGTCGCCTATGTGCAATTCCGATGCATTGGCCGGTGCGCCGGCGATGGTGAACGCGGGCGGAGCGTGGAGCAGGTCCGCGGTTTCCTTGGACACCCGGCGTGCGAGCAATTCACGCAGTGTCGGTCCGAGCGCGACGTCGTCCCCGTCCAAACCTGCCAACCAAGTGGTGTGCTCCGACTCCGGCAGTTCGAGCGCCGTGTCGAGCAACACGGAGAGGCGCCGCAG
>JBDTPJ010000120.1:0-9608 GCA_039932755.1 Betaproteobacteria bacterium | reverse complement strand
GAGATGCGGCACTGCGGCGAATTCGATTATGTTATTATGAATCAGGACTTTGCGAGAGCCGTTGACGATCTTTCGGCGATTGTCCGTGCGGCACGACTCACGTCGCCCCGGCAACAGGTGCGACACGCGGCGCTCATCGCCCAGCTTTTGAACCGCTAGCAACTTTTGAGGTAGACCATGGCCCGCATCACCATCGAAGACTGTCTTGCCCGAATTCCCAACCGTTTCGAACTTACGCTGGCCGCGACCAATCGCGCCCGCCAGATCACCGCAGGGTCGCCGCCGATGGTCGAAGCCGACCGTGACAAGCCGACGGTGATCGCGCTACGCGAGATGGCGGCCGGCAAGATCGGCATCGAAATGCTGGCCAAGACGGCGCCGATCATCCCGCCGCAACTCTAGACGAACGACGAACGTGACCGTGGAGCAGCGCGATCCGCACCGACGCTGTTGCCACGCTGTGGTCGCCATGAATCGACGGGCCTCAATTGGCAAATGAGCCACGATTCATGGGTGACGATCCCGGGCGAAAGTAGGATTCCACTTTCGCCCGAATGACTCATGTCTGAGATCGCGGAATTCACCAAGCACCTGGGGCACTACCTCCTGGAGCCGGATGTCGCGCTCGTCTCGCGTGCATTCGAATTTTCCGAATCCGCCCACAAGGGCCAGTTCCGAAAATCCGGCGAGCCGTACATCACGCACCCGCTGGCGGTCGCCAGCATTCTTTCGCAGTGGCGCCTCGACGCGCAAGGCCTGGCCGCAGCCTTGCTGCACGACGTCATGGAAGACACGTCGGTCACCAAGGGCGAGCTGGAAAAGAAATTCGGCAAGCCGGTTGCCGACATGGTCGACGGCGTGTCCAAGCTGGACCAGATCGAGTTCGATTCGCGCGAAGAAGCGCAGGCCGAGAGTTTCCGCAAGATGCTGCTTGCGATGGCGCGCGATGTTCGCGTCATCCTGATCAAGCTGGCCGACCGCCTGCATAACATGCGCACGCTCGACGCGATGGCGCCGTCGCACAAGAAGCGCATTGCCAAGGAAACCCTCGACATCTACGCGCCCATCGCCAATCGACTGGGGTTAAACGCGCTTTACCTGGAGCTGCAGGACCTGTGCTTCAAGCATCTCTACCCGATGCGCTACCGGATCCTGGCCAAGGCGATCAAGGCGGCGCGCGGCAACCGGCGCGAGGTGATGAACCGCCTGCTCGACGTGATCCGTGAGGGCTTCGCCAAGTCGGATCTCATCGCGGTGGTTACCGGCCGCGAGAAGACGATCTTCTCGGTGTACAAGAAAATGCGCGAGAAGCACTACACGTTCAGCCAGGTGTTCGATATCTATGGCGTGCGCGTGCTGGTCCCCGACAAGACCACCTGCTACGCGGCACTGGGCGTCCTGCACGAACTGTACAAGCCCATTCCTGGCAAGTTCAAGGATTACGTCGCAATCCCGAAGGCCAACGGGTACCAGTCGCTGCACACGACGCTGTTCGGTCCGTTCGGCACGCCGCTCGAGGTGCAGATCCGCACGCACGACATGCACCGCGTCGCGGAAGCGGGGGTCGCCGCGCACTGGCTGTACAAGGCAGGCGGCGAGCTTGATCTCGCCGAAGCGCAGAAGGAAACCTCGCGCTGGCTGCAGAGCCTGCTCGAAATCCAGTCGGAGTCGGGCGACTCGAAGGAATTCCTCGAACACATCAAAGGCGACCTCTTCCCCGATGAGATCTACGTGTTCACGCCGAAGGGCAAGATCATGGCGCTACCGCGTGGCGCCACCGCGGTCGACTTCGCGTACGGCGTGCACACTGACATCGGTCATCATTGCGTGGCCGCGCGGATCAACTACGAACTCCTGCCTCTGCGTACGGAATTGAAGAACGGCGATCACGTGGAAATTCTCACCTCGCCCACCGCGCGCCCCAACCCGTCGTGGCTGTCGTTCGTATCGACTGGTAAGGCGCGATCGCGCATCCGGCACTATCTCAAGGGGCTGCAGCAGAAGGAGTCGGCGGCATTGGGCGAACGGTTGCTCACCCAGGCGCTGGCCACGCTCAAGGTCGAGCCGGAGTCCATTACCTGGGATCGCTGGGAAGCGCTCGCCAAGGAATACGACTCGAAGAACCACATCGATATCCTCGCTGACATCGGCCTGGGCAAGCGCCTGTCTTTCGTCGTCGCGCAAGCGCTGACCCGGACGGGCGGCAAATCCGACGATTCGCAAGGCACCGCAAACTCGAAGCTTGGTTCACTCACGCTGCGGGGCGTGGAAGGCGTGGCGATCCAGTATGCGAAATGCTGCCGTCCGATTCCGGGCGATTCCATCGTCGGGCAATTTCGCCGCGGGCAGGGACTGATGGTTCACACGCGCGACTGCCTCACCCTCAAGAAGCAGCGCGTCGACGCGACGGAACTCATCGATGTCGAATGGGCCACGGATGTACAGGGCATCTTCGAAAGCGGATTGCGTCTACTTGTGCAGGACCGGCGCGGACTGCTGGCCGATCTCGCTACCGCCATTTCGGATGCCGATGGGAATATCGGATCGGTGTCCATGGAGCGTCCGGATGGTGGCGAGGTGTTGGCAATGTTCTTCGCGGTACAGGTGCGCGATCGCAGACACCTGGCGCAGGTCATCCGCTCGTTGAAGCGCGTGACCGACGTCAAGCGCGCGCACCGCACAAGAACCTAGAAGACTCCCCCCAGGGGCGACTGCGTCGCCTTCCCTCCAGGGCGCGACCACCCCAGATCAAGGCGCTGCGGCGGTCAGGCCCGCAGTAGCCATCGACGGGAGCCTATCGGATGCGACGGGCGCCGATATCCATGGTCGATGTCGAGCGCGCGTTCACGTTGACGTCGAATTTCGATCCGCCGAGTGACCAAGGCAACGGCAGATTGTCCGGGACGACCGTGATCGTGTGAATGCCGGTGGCAACGAGCGGGAAATCAAAACGACCCGATTCATCGGTGCGTGTCTGGTAGCGGCCGTTAAGCAGCACCGTCACGTTCGGTGCGCCGGGTTCACCGGCATCACGCTGGCCGTTGTCGTTGAGATCGAGAAAGAGCGTGCCGGCAATCGTGCCCGCCGCGGTCCCCGGCTGTCCTCCGAGTGGAACAGTCGCCGTTCCCGCCCGTTCCTCATAACGAAGCGACAGCAGGACGGCGCGGCTGCGCTGCGTCGGCAACTGATTGATCACCGGAACCAACGGGTCGAGCACGAACAGGTTCGCGGTATCGTCACGGTTGTCATAGTAAGTGCCCGTGACCGACCATTGAGGGCTCAAGCGCCAGTTCACGTTGACGTTGCCGTAGATGCCGCTCGCTGTACCGCCGCGGGACAGGAGGTTGTACTGCAGGTTGGCGTCGACCGACACATTATTCGTAATGTCGCCGCCTCCCAGCAGGCCCACGCCGAGCCTGTGTATCGTCGATCGGGGGAGGGTCAGATTGCCTGCGGTCAGGCTGCCTGTCGTGTCGCGGGTCGCGGTCATCGAGGTCGACAAACGCGTGCCCACCGGCGTATTCCAGGTATGGTCAAGCGAAACCTGTTCGGCGTGGTTTTTCGGCACGTTGTTGTTGTCCAGCAGGTTGAACTGCAACCGGCTCGCACCCTGCGACCAGAGCAGGTCCCCGAAAGCAGAAGCGCTCACGGCATGCTGGCTGCCGTTCTTGAGATAGCCGCCGTTGCCCCCCAGCCCCATGCGCGTGTTCAGCTGGTAGCGGCCATTTAGGGTGAGATAAGTACCGTTACCGCCGCGTCCCGACACCGAATTCACCTGGTCGATGCCACCGTCCATCTGCCAGCGCAAGCTCTGGTAGGCAATGCGGTAGTACGCGCCTTCGATGTCGTTGTTGATCGGCTGATAGCCCCAGGTGAGACCCGGCTCCAGCCGGAATACCCCGTAGTTGTGTGTCGTGCGATCCCACACCGTCCTGCCGTCAAGCCAGATGCCGTTGGCCCTCACAGCCTGTCCTTCGCTGCTGGCATCGCTTGCCACAATATTTGCCTGGAGGCGCGTGGTGGGGCCGCTCCACGCAAGTGCCGCGAATACGGCGTCCGAATCGATCCTGCCGTTGCCGTTCACCGCGAAAGGCGAATCGACACCCTGGGCATCGATGAATTGAACCCCGGCTTGCCAACGCGGTGCGAACGCCCATTGGGCACCCATCGTCGCCAGCGTGCCGTGTAGCGACTGGAAACCCGCCAGTCGGAATCCATCGAAATTCCCCGGCTCGCCAACACTCGCCTGCACCTGCAAATCCCCGTCGTGAATCCACTCGGTCGTTCCACCCAACGCGGCGAACGTCGGGATGTAGAAACGATATTGGTTCCGGGTCATGTCGATGCCGAGAGTGGTCACCACGCCCAGGCTGTTGTTCGCACGCCAGTTACCGTCGAAACCCAGGTCGCGCTGCACCAGCGTAGCGATAAAGGAGCCTGGCCCCACACGCACCGTGGCGTCGATCGATAGGGCGCCGTATTGCGGGGTGTCGATCCTGCCGGAGAACCGCGCCCCGTTTTCTCGCGTGATCTGACCCTGCTGGTCGAAGTAGCTGGCTACACCTTCGACGCGCCAGAATCGCGCCCAGCCCTGTGAATTGGGCGGCGCGCCATCACTCTCGGTGTCGGGTGCCAGGGCGCCGCCATCGATCAGCCGATCCTCGTAATGAGGCGCAGGCTTCGCGACCGTACCATTGGTCTTGCCGTTGCCATCAACCGAGGATGCCGATTGCGCAGATGCAAGTGGCCATCCCAGAAGGCCGGCCGCAAAAAGCAACGCGGCGGCGGGCCACCGGATCATGGCGCGAAGCGGGCCTCGAATGGCGTGGACTTGCCGCTCCATTCGAGCGTGCCCCGGATCGCAACGGGAAAGGCCACCGTCGGCCGCGACTCGGCTTCGCCGGCGACATTGAGTGCGATCTCGCGGGTCTCGCCCGGAAGTATCGGCAAGCCGGAAGGTGTGAACTCGAACTTGCGGCCGCTGGCGTCCGTGCCTTCCAGAAAGCCATCGAGGCGGCCGTGCGCGCGCCCGGTATTGCGCACATAGATAAGCGGAACCTGACGGCCCTGGCGCTCGCCGACATCCGCGCGAACGACTGTTAAGTCTGGTGCCGCGTCACCCAGGACAACGTACACGACGACCGCGATCTGGCCGTTGACTGGAATGCTGACGTTTTGACCGGCATCGACCGTTGCGCCGAGACCTTCGAGCACGAGCGCGAAGCGGCATTCGCCGGTGGCGTCGGGCGGTGGCGCGACTTCGAAGCGGAAACGGTAGCGTCCACCCGCGGGGACCGTGATCTCGCGACGCTCCACCGCAACCCAGGGTCGGCAGCTATCCTTGGCCAGTTCGTCGCGCAAACGCACGACGGCATTGGCATCGAGCGTCCAGTCCGCAGTGCGCAGACGGTACATGGCCGGGCGCGCGTCGGCGTTCGTGATCTCAATCACCTGGCGCTGGGTTTGGCCCGGCTTGCCCTCGAGCTCGAACCGGGGCGGCGAAACCATCGTGGAGAAATTCTGCGCGAACACTGCACCAGGACTGCATGCCGCCAACGCCAGCGAAAGGATGGTGCGGAAGGGGAAGTCAAACCAGGCGCGCATCGAATCAGTCCACATCGATTTCGAAATGAAATTGCAAGCGCTGCGTGGACGCGACGCGGCGGCCATCCGCGACAACACGCACCGTGAAGTTTTCTTCGATGAACGTGGAGCGGATCGGGCCGGCGTACACCAGCGTCCTCTCGCCCGACTGCAGCTTGCCGGGAAGTAGCCTGCCCTGAGTCGCCCACTCGACGTTGACGACGCCGACAGGTTGTTGAGGCAGCGCCAGATAGATGCGGCCGACGCGATTGAGCCAAGGCTGGAGATTCAGGCGAATCGACACGGTGGCGCCGCCCTCGATTTCGCCGCTCAACTGCCGGCTGGCGGCCGCCGTATTGCGCCAGCGTGTGACGACCTGCGACTCGAAAGGAATTGTGCTGCTGTCGTCGACGATGTAGGTCGCCGCAAGGGCTGCGCCGGTGGCAACCAACGCGATCAGTCCGCAGCAGCCACTGGCCAGAATGTTCATCCGACGCTGGGTCATACGATCCCCACCCTTGCGGTCACAAAAATCCATGCGACCGCGGCGCTGTCCCCAAAGGGGGCGCAATTCGCGTCTTGCGGCGGTCCGGCGACGCTCATGGCAGCACCAGCGTGTAGGTGACTTGCCCGGTGTATGTGGCGGCGCTGACCACAGCCGTGTTGGCATAGAAGAAGGTGTGACAGTTCTCAACCCACGTATTGGCCGCGATGGTGCGTAAGCCCAACGTGCCGCCGTTGAACGTTCCGGCCGGAATGTCAGGTGCGGTGTTGCCATTCGCGGTACTTGTCCAACTGATCTGCGTGAATGGAATAGTTGCGGTCGTCGTCACGCTGGTCAGCGCGCCCGGCGACGTGACGGACAGCACGCCGCTGCCGGCGCCGGTGGGCGTGCGCACCCATCCGCCGACGTAAACCTGGCTCGGTGGATTGCAGACGGCGAAATTGTCGTAGAAGCTAACCGACTGGCTGCTATTGCTCGTCATCGCCTGCGCCACGCCGGAGCCGACCACGTTGGCGGGCACGGCCACGCTGACCGTATTGACCGTCGAATTGTTGAGCGGCGTGCCTCCGGTCGCGTATGTCCCGGAGTAGGAGCCGTTACCGACCTGAAGAAACGCCATCTTGGGTCCGGCGGTAATCGTCAGTACCCACGCGCCTGCGAATCGTGCCGGAAGCATCACCAAGGCGATGGCCAAGCCCAACTGGGCGACGCCAAATGCGGGCCGCCGTGCGCGTCGTGTCGTGCCCGCTTCCAGGGTTGTGCTCATTCACTATCCGGTTTCGCGTGACTTTGCGCAGGATAACCGTTCCCGCCAAAGGAAACGAGGCGCCGGACCGCTGGTCCCGCACCTCGCGGCGGTCACCTAAAAGATCGCGTCAGGGCATGGCGATCGAATAGGTCACTTGCCCATTGTTGGCGACCGTGTTGCCGTAGGTGCCCGACGGCGGAACGTTCGTGTTTTTGTACGAGAATGTCCATTTGGCCGCCTGGTTGATCACCCGGGCAACGGGCGTCAGCGAAACCGTCGTCGCGGCGCCGTCGGCGAAGGGTGCGAGCAGTGTTCCCGGGTGTGAAAGCGTAGACGCTGCCGCGGGCGTCACCGCAATGGCCGTCGGGGCCGCCACGGATATTTCACTCCAGGAAATCGTGTTGGTGCCGTTGGACATCGCGCCTGTCGTCGTCGCGGACAGATTCACGGCAGCGGTGAAATTGTTGCCGAGAACGCGCGCGGTCACGGAGCCGGCGAGCAAGTCACCGCCGGTTCCCGCCTGCGCCGTGCCATTGCCGACCGAGGTCACCGCCCCAGTCATGTCGAAGAGAATCGTGTCGATGGCGGCGTTGGTCGCAAGCGACGAGCCAGTGCCGACCTGAAGAAAGACAAATTTGGGAATGACGATCGAGAAATTGAGCCGGGCCGTGGCAGTGCCCGCGCCGCTGATGAACGTCGATTCCGCTCGCGCGGGGCTGGCGGATAGTGCAATCGCGGAGGCAACTGCAGCAGCAGTTAGCCAGAAAGCAGTTCTTTGCGCGTTGATCGCCTTGGCGACGGGGCGTTGTGCGAATTTCATCTTGTTTCCTCGAAGGGTAAAGTTGAAGAAGCGATTCGCAGCTAACTGTGCGATCGATTGCCACCTACGCAGCAATCCCTATGCCACATATTGTTTTTTATAACAATCAAAGGCTTATATGTCATTCGGCCATCAATCTTGGGCCCAAAGGACGGACAGAATGCCGATTCTGGGTCCGATACCCCATCAGCGGGCAACGTGTCGGGCTTCCCGGAACCCGTGCGAATAGCGGTTGGAATTCGACGTTGGCCACACCGCGAGCGCGGGTGAAAGGCGCCAACAACAAGGGCCGCGCTATGGCGGCCCTCGGGACCTGCGGGCAAAACCGCCTGTAGCTCAGGCGGTTTGCGGCGCCAGCACCTTTTGCAGTTCACCCGACGAATACATTTCGCGGACGATGTCGCAGCCGCCGATGAACTCGCCGTTCACATAAAGCTGTGGAACGGTCGGCCAATCGGAGAACTCCTTGATCCCCTGCCGGATCTCGGGCTCGGCCAGGACATTGACCGAAAAATACTCGTCGACGCCGCTGCGCTGGAGGATTTCCGCGACCGTTGCCGAGAACCCGCACTGCGGGAACTGCGGCGTGCCCTTCATGTAGAGAACGACGCGGTTCTTGCTGACCTGGTCGCGAATGGTGTCCTGTACGCTCATGGGGGCTCCCGATTTCCGCAAAAAGGTGATTTTACCCTACCTCTCCGGCAGGTCCACTTCGGTAGATGCGGGCGGGCCAGGCTGAATTCAACGGCTACTCCTTGACCGCGCCGGTCAACCCCGACACGTAGTACTCGACGAAGAACGAATACAGGATCGCCACCGGCAACGAGCCGAACAAGGCGCCGGCCATCAGCGACCCCCAGTGATAGACGTCGCCTTCCACCAGTTCCGTCACCACGCCCACGGGGACGGTCTTCACCTCCGAGGACGAGATGAAAGTCAGCGCGTAAATGAACTCGTTCCACGACAGCGTGAATGCGAAGATACCGGCTGAAATCAATCCCGGTACCGCCAACGGCAGGATGATCTTGACCAATATCTGCAACCGGCTCGCGCCATCGATTAACGCGCACTCCTCGAGCTCGTACGGAATCGACTTGAAATAGCCCATGAGCAGCCATGTGCAAAACGGGATGAGGAATGTCGGATACGTCAGGATAAGCGCCAGGCGCGTGTCGAACAATTGCAACTTGTAGACGATCGCTGCGAGCGGGATGAACAATATTGACGGTGGCACGAGATAAGCCAGGAAGATGCTCATCCCGACATAGCGCGAACCGCGAAATCGCAGCCGCTCGATGGCGTAGGCCGCGAGTACGCTCGCGAAAATGGAAATGAACGTCGCCACCACGGTGACCAGAAACGTGTTCCATAGCCAATCCGGATACGCTGTGTCGAACAGCAGTTTCTTCACGTGGGCAAGCGTGGGATTGCGCACCCAGAATGGATTGCCGTCGCGGGAGAGCAGCTCTGCGTCCGGCTTGAACGCGGTGATCGCCATCCAGTAGAACGGGAACAGCAGCACGATCAGGAAAACCACGAGGGGCGTGTACACGGTGACGATCCGTCGCGGCAGCGACACCAGGTAATTCATCCCCTGCGAGTCGGCAACCTCCGGCGCGCCCTCCGCGGGCTTGCTGGCGGCCGTCATTTGTCGGACCCTCCCTGCTGCCATGCACGCCGCTGCAGGCCGAAGTAGCTGACCATGATCGCAGCCAGCAGGAAGGGGACCATGGCCGTCGCGATCGCCGCGCCCTCGCCCAGGCTGCCCCCCGAAATCGCGCGCTGGAACGAGAGCGTGGCCATCAGGTGCGTGGAGTTGAGCGGGCCGCCGCGCGTCAGCACGTAGATCAGCTGGAAATCGGTGAAAGTGAACAATACCGAGAAGGTCATGACCACCGCGATGATCGGCGTCAGCAGCGGCAGCGTGACAAAGCGGAACTGCTGCCACTCGG